>NZ_JBFRYC010000010.1:0-115730 GCF_040892615.1 Thioclava arctica | reverse complement strand
GGTGCGTATCGCGATCCTGAATGGCTACACCGCCCTTGGCATCCCCGTCACGAAAAAGGTGGGGTGAATCCGTCTGGGGAAAGGGGAACTATGTCCGGCAGCTGATTTGTGCAACAGAGTCTCCCCGCACCCGAAAGTCGTTCGGGCTATCTCTAAGGGGCAGAGAATGATTCAAGAGTTCAAGGATTTCATCGCCAAAGGCAATGTCATGGACATGGCGGTTGGTATTATCGTTGGCGCCGCGTTTACTGCGATCGTCACATCTTTGGTTGGCGATCTGATCAATCCGATTATCGGGCTGTTCACAGGCGGTATCGATTTCTCCAACAAATACGTCGTGCTTGCAGGGGACGTTCCCGCCGGGTCCGCTTTGGCGGCGGCACGCGAGGCTGGCGCATCGGTCTTCGCCTATGGTTCGTTTATCATGGCGATTATCAATTTCCTGATTATCGCCTTTGTGGTGTTCCTGTTGGTGAAGCTGGTGAACCGCGTTAAATCTGCCGCGGAAAAGCCCGACGACGTTGCACCCGAAGTGCCGACGGGACCGAGCGAACTGGACGTGTTGCTTGAAATTCGTGACGCATTGAAAAAATAAGCCTGCTTTGCGCGGCTTGCAAAAAAGGCCCGGGGTGACCCGGGCCTTTTCGTATCGCGATAGCGCTTAAGCCAGCAGGGACTCTGTCGTGGTCAATGGCAGGCCAAGCGCCTCGGCCACCGCCGCATAGGTGATCTGCCCCTCATGTACGTTCAGACCGTTCGCAAGGTGGGAATCGTCCGAGCAGGCCTTCTGCCAGCCCTTATTGGCCAGTGCCAACATGAAGGGCTGCGTCGCGTTTGACAGCGCCAACGTCGCCGTGCGCGCAACGGCACCGGGCATATTGGCCACGCAGTAATGCATCACGCCCTCGACCTCATAGATCGGATCGTCATGGGTCGTGGCATGCGAGGTTTCCACGCAACCGCCCTGATCAATCGCCACATCGACAATCGCAGCCCCCGGTTTCATCGTTTTCAGCATGTCGCGCGTCACCAGTTTGGGCGCAGCCGCCCCCGGAATCAGCACCGCGCCGATCACCAGATCGGCCGCTGCGACCAATGCAGCGGTCTCGGCTTTTGACGAATAGGCGGTGCGGAAAACCCCGGCGAAGGTGTCATCAAGATAGCGCAGGCGCGGCAACGAGCGGTCCAGCACCGTGACATCCGCGCCCATGCCCGCAGCCACGCGCGCAGCCTGCGTGCCAACCACGCCCCCGCCGATCACGACAACTTTGGCGGGGGCCACGCCGGGAACGCCACCCAGCAAAACGCCGCGCCCGCCATTGGCCTTTTGCAAGGTCCAAGCGCCCACTTGCGGTGCAAGACGCCCCGCCACTTCCGACATCGGTGCGAGCAGGGGCAACGTGCCGTCCTTGGCCGTCACGGTTTCATAGGCGATGCAGGTCGCGCCCGATTGCATCAATTCGCGCGCCTGTGCCTCATCGGCGGCGAGATGCAGATAAGTAAACAGGATCTGGCCCTTGCGCAGCATCGCGCGCTCGGACGTCTGGGGCTCTTTGACCTTCACGATCATGTCGGCCGCCTCAAAGACCGCCTTGGCGCTGGGCGCAATCTTGGCACCCGCTGCCTCATAATCGGCATCGCTAAAGCCCGCACCCACGCCTGCGCCGGCCTCGACGAGAACCGCGTGGCCATGCGCCACCGCCTCATGCGCTGCAGCCGGCGTCAGCCCGACCCGGTATTCCTGTGACTTGATCTCGCGCACGGTTCCGATTTTCATTGCGTTTCCTCCTCCAATGGTCCTGTCGCGTCCTAACCTTACTATGGGTTTTCTTGCGCGAAATCGGTTTGCCAATATGTGATTGTGACATCGCTAAAGCGCCGGTATCTTCGGTGAAAGCGGGTCAAGGCAGCAGGAACTTGCATGGATGGTAAATTGGACGCGACAGATCGTCGACTTTTGACGGTGTTACAAAAGCTTGGGCGAATCTCTAATGCCGATCTGAGCGAGCGGGTGAACCTCTCTCCCTCGGCCTGTCACAGGCGTGTCCAGCGGCTGGAGGAAGAGGGCTATATTCGCGATTACGTGGCGCTTTTGGATGCGCGCAAGATGGGGCGCACGACGGTGATCTATGTCGAGATCAAGCTGTCGGGGCAGGCCGATGAGATCCTTGCCGCATTTGAGAACGAGGTGCAAAAAGTGCCCGAAGTGCTTGAGTGTCACCTGATGGCGGGGGCTGCGGATTATCTTTTGAAGGTCGTGGCCAAAGATACCGAAGATTTTGCGCGCCTGCATCGTGCCAAACTGGCCTGCCTACCCGGGGTAATGCAAATCCAGTCAAGTTTCTCGTTGAAATGCGTGCAATGGACGACGGCGTTGCCGGTGTGACGTCAATCTGACTAGTCGCGCCAAAACTTGGGCAGGAACAGCACAAGGATCGCCAGCATCCCGATACGCCCCAATAGCATCGCCAGCGTCATCAACCAGATCGCAGTGGTCGAAAACGCGGCCATTGTGCCGCTGCTGGCGGTCAGCGGCCCGATCGCATAGCCGATATTTCCCAGCGCCCCCCACGTCGCGAATAGCGCCGAGATGAAATCGGCTCCGGTCATCGAAATGCCGACCGAAATCACCCCAAGCGCCAGAATATAGCCGGTGAAATAGAGGATCAGCGAGGACAGCACGTCCTCTTCGAGAACCTTGCCGCCAAGCCGGGGCAAGATGACGCGATGGGGCGCGTGCAACCGGCGCACCGAGGTGCGGATCACTGCCGCCAGCGCTTGCCAGCGAAAGACCGAAAGCGCGCCCGAACTGGAGCCCGTGCAACCGCCGATCAGCCCGACCCAATAGACCAGAACCACGCCAAAACTGCCCCAATGGGTCACATCCGAGGTGCCAAACCCGGTGCCCGTGATGATCGAGGACAGGTTGAAACTGCTATCGCGCAGGATGTCCTCGAAAGAGCCCTGGCGATGCAGGTAGCGCCAGATCAGCAAGGCTCCCAGGGCGATTGCGAACCAGCGCAAAAACGCGCGCACCTGCGGGTCTGCCCAAAAGGGGCGCAGGTCGCCATGGCCCAGTTGCACATAGCGGATAAAGGGCAGCGCCGAGGCCAGCATGAAGAGAGTCCCGGCATATTGGGCGGCAGGGGGGAAGCCTGCAAAGCTGGAATCATGGGTGCCAAAACCGCCCGTCGCAAGCGTCGCCATCGCGTAGCAAATCGCGTCGAACGGGGTCATCCCCGTCGCGCTATAGCTGACCGCGCAAATAACGGTAAGGGAGCCATAGACCCAAAGCAGCGATTTCGCGATGTCGCGCGCGCGCGGCATCACCTTGCCCAGCGTATCAAAGCCTTCGGTCTGGAAATAGCGCATCCCGCCAATGCGCAGCACGGGCAGAAAGATCATCGCGACAAAGGCGATACCAAGCCCGCCGAACCAGTTCAGCATTGCACGCCACAGCAGGACCGAACGGGGCAGCTCATCAAGATCGGTGAAGACCGTGTAACCAGTCGTCGTGATGCCCGAGGCTGCCTCGAAATAGGCATTGGTGAAGGGCACATGCGGTGCTCCCTCAATAAAGGGCAGCGCGGCAAAACAGGGCACGGTGAGCCAGATCGCGGCGGTCAGCAAATAGGCCTGCCGGGTGGTCAGCCCATCATCGCTTTCGCTATGGGAAGCCATTGCAAGCAGGCTGCCCACCAGCATCGTCTCGATCGCGGCTTCGAGGAATTCTTGCCAGTTCAAGTTGGCGTCGTGCAGGTCGATCATCATCGGCACCAGCATCGACGCACCCAGCGCCGCAAGGATCAGACCAAGCAAATGTGTAACGGGCCGGACATCGGACATGTTTGAAAGCGGTTCCAGCCTTGAGTGCCAATGCGTCGCGAAAGGGTAGGCGCTGCGACGATTTAGGCAAGGTTAAATCGTCGCGCTGCATTTAGAAAACCAAAAACCCCCGACGGCGAGGCCACGGGGGTCATCAGCGCGGGCAAGCCCGCCAGCATTTTCAGACGCTTCAAGCGGCGTAGAGCGCTTAGAGCGCGCCTTCGCGCTGGGCCTTCTTGCGTGCCAATTTCCGGGCACGGCGAATAGCCTCGGCTTTTTCGCGCGCTTTTTTGACGGAGGGCTTCTCGAAATGTTGCTTGAGCTTCATTTCACGAAACACACCTTCGCGCTGAAGTTTTTTCTTCAGAGCACGAAGCGCCTGTTCGACGTTGTTGTCGCGAACGCTGACCTGCATGTGGTGTCACCACCTTCCTAAGTTAAAGTTGCAGTTACTTGCAGGAACGCCCCATATAGAAGGGAAAAGGTAGCTTGTCTACCGCCGCCAACAGAGGAAACGCGATGAAAAACGATCATATTGATATGGATCGCGCCCGGGCCGAGCTTTTGGCTGCGATCAAGCCGCATGTGCCCTTTGATGGCTGGTCCGAACCTGCTTTTCAGACCGCAATCGTCGATTTGGGACTCGATTCGGCTTTGGCGCGTGTGATCTGTCCGCGCGGGGCTGTGGATCTGGCTGTGCAATACCACCGTGAGGGCGATGCGCTGATGCTGGAAAGGTTGGCTGAAACCGATCTGTCGGGGATGAAATTTCGCGACCGGATCGCCACGGCGGTGCGTTTGCGCCTTGAGGTGAGCGATCCCGAGCTTGTGCGCCGGGGGGCTGCGGTGTTTGCCCTGCCGCAAAACGCAGCGACGGGGTCGAAACTCGTCTGGGAGACCTGTGACAAGATTTGGCGCGCGCTGGGCGATCAGAGTGAGGATTACAATTGGTATTCCAAGCGGCTGACCCTGTCGGGCGTCTATTCCTCGACCGTGCTCTATTGGATGGGCGATACCAGCGCCGATCACGCCGAGAGCTGGGAGTTCCTCGATCGCCGCATCGAGGGCGTGATGCAATTCGAAAAAGTGAAGGGCAAGCTGTTGAAATTGCCCTTCGCGACGCAGATCCTTGGCTCGATCCGGGCGCCTAAGCCGCCCACGGACATGCCTGGAAAGGAGGCGCGCTGATGAGCTTGCCCGAACAGATGCGCTGCGTCGAAATCACCGAAGCTGGCGGGCCGGATGTTTTGGTGCAAACCTCGCGAGCGGTGCCGGTGCCAGAGCATGGAGAAATCCTGATCGAGGTGGCCTATGCCGGGGTCAATCGCCCCGATGCGCTGCAACGGGCAGGGGCCTATCGCGCGCCCCCCGGTGCGTCCGATTTGCCGGGGCTGGAATGTTCCGGACGGGTGGCGGCGCTTGGGTCGGGTGTCACGCAATGGGCGGTGGGCGATGCGGTCTGTGCGCTGTTGCCCGGCGGTGGCTATGCTGATTACGCAACCTGTCCGGCTGAACATGCGCTGCCTGTGCCCGTTGGTCTTGATCTGAAATCGGCGGCCTGCCTGCCCGAGACATGCTTCACCGTCTGGTCCAACGTGGTGATGCGCGGCGGGCTGAAGGCAGGGGAGCGGTTTTTGGTGCATGGCGGTTCCAGCGGCATCGGCACGACCGCGATCCAGATCGCCCGGGCGCTGGGCGCGCGGGTCTTCACCACGGCGGGCAGCCCGGAAAAATGCGCCGCCTGCGAGGAGCTCGGCGCAACCGCGATCAACTACAAGACGGGCGATTTCGTCGATGTGCTGCGGGCCGATGGTGGCGCCGATCTGATCCTCGATATGGTCGGTGGTAGCTATATTGCGCGCAATATCAAGGCGATGGCGGATGATGGCCGGATGGTGATGATCGCCTTCCTCGAAGGCCCCAAGGCCGAGATCAATTTCGCGCAGGTCATGATGCGCCGCCTGACGATCACCGGATCGACCCTGCGCCCGCAATCGGTTGCGGCCAAAGCGGCGATCGCGGGGCAGTTGCGCGAGCATGTCTGGCCGATGATCAGCGCGGGCAAGTTGCGGGTGATCCATGACAGCACCTATCCGCTGGCGCAGGCTGCGATGGCGCATGCACGCATGGAATCAAGCCAGCATATCGGCAAGATCGTGCTGGAAGTAACGGGCGGCTGACCCCGCCAATGGAGGTGAATGATGAGCGATGGATTCAAGATTCTCGACGGATTTCCCGACACGGTTCTGGCCGTTGAAGCGGCGGGAAAGGTCGACGCGCAAGCCTATGAAACGGTGCTGATCCCGGCGATCGAAGACAAGCTCTCGGCGCTCGGCAAGATCAAGCTGCTCTATATCATCGGCGAAAGCTTTGAGGGGTTCACGCTGGGCGCGGCTTGGGATGACACCAAAGTCGGGCTGACGCATCTGGGCGATTTTAGCAAGATTGCACTGGTGAGCGATGTCGAATGGATCCGGCTGGGGATGCGGGCTTTTGCCCCGATGATCCCCGGCGAGATACGGTTGTTCTCATTGGCCGAGCGTCAGCAGGCCGAGGATTGGATCTCGGCCTAGCGCACCTTTTCCATCAACGCGCCGCTGAGGCTGCAATCGCGGATTGTGTCTGCGCCACAGCGGCGTGGGCTTAGATCTTTGCGCAGGCAGATGCGGACCTCTTGGATGCGGCCGCGTTTGCAGGTGATCGTGACCTCATCGGCGGACAGATCGGGATTGGATTCCAGAAACGCCTGCTCCACCACCTTGGCGGGCAGTCTCACATCACGGTTCAGATGGGCGAAAACCGGGGGAATCACCACGCTGTCATAGGCTTTGCGCGCGGTTTCGAAATACTGGCTGGCCGACAATCCCGCGCAGCGCCCGTGCTTTTTCCACTGATACCACGCCGTTCCCGGCGCGCCCATGATGTCCTCCATCGCCGCCGTTTGCGCCTTGGACGGGTCGCGCGCCACGGTGTGGCAATAGCTAGGCCAGCCCTGCTCATTTTGTGGCCAAAGCCCATGCAGAACGAACGAGAAATCGTTGCGCGCGTCACATTGCGGCGAGTGGCGCGCGTCCCCCGTGGTGGCGCACCACGTGGGTGACCAGCTGAGCGAGAGCACATAATAGTCGAAATTTCCCGCCTTCTCGCCATCGGCATGGGCGAGCGTTGTGCTCAACATCAGGGTGACAGCTAGAACAAGGGCTTTCATTTTCTCTTTTCTCCGGGCGCGCAAACGACTATATGGGCCTCAATTCCCCTTCCAGAAATGGACCGCGGCAGGGAACGTCCTTCGCCGCAGCCGGTTTCTCGGCCCGGGAGAGATATGTAAAGGATGGCCGCGATGACGAACAAGCCCCTCATGGCAAAGGCCACCGCCGTGTGGCTGGTGGACAATACAACGCTCACCTTCAAACAGGTCGCTGATTTCTGCGGTATGCACGAGCTTGAGGTGCAAGGCATCGCGGATGGCGATGTGGCTGTCGGTGTGAAAGGGCAAGACCCGGTTGGCGCGAACCAGCTTGATCAGGCCGAGATCGACAAGGCCGAGGCGGACCCGCTGTATAAGCTGAAGTTGAAATTCAACGCTGCTGCCGTGGGCGAAGATAAACGTCGTGGCCCGCGCTACACCCCGCTCTCCAAGCGCCAGGATCGCCCGAACGCGATTTTGTGGTTGGTGAAATTCCACCCCGAGCTGGCAGATGCGCAGATTGCGCGTCTCGTGGGTACCACCAAGCCGACGATCCAGACGATCCGCGAGCGCACGCATTGGAATATCCAAAGCATGACGCCGATTGATCCGGTCGCGTTGGGCCTGTGCCGTCAGACCGAATTGGACGGCGAAGTCCAGAAAGCTGCCAAGAAATCCTCGGCCGAAGGCGTGATGAGCGATGACGAGCGGCGCAAACTGGTCTCGACCGAGCAGTCCTTGGGGATGCCCGACGAGCCGCGTTTGCCGACCGCGATTGCGGGGCTGGAAAACTTCACCTCGTCCGATCTTCGCGATGACAGCGAAGATGACAAGAAAGACTTCTCGAACGCAGACAGCTTCTTCAATCTGCCCGAGGATGATGACGAAGATGACGAGGATGACGACAAGAAATAAGTCGTGCCATGTCGTTGACAGGATTGAGGCCGCTCCATCAGGGGCGGCCTTTTACATGCTCTGGACAAGTTTGCCTGCAAGGCGACACTCTGGGGCGAGCCTTTGCAGGAGTGTGCCATGCCCGATTTTGCGATCTATCCAAGCCTGACAGGCAAGCGTGTCTATGTGACGGGGGGCGCGTCAGGGATCGGGGCGCTGATCGTCGAGGCTTTTGCCGCTCAGGGCGCGCAGGTCGGGTTTCTGGATCGCGACCGCGAGGCCAGCGAGGCGCTGTGCGCGCGTCTTGAGGGCGTGTCCCACGTGCTGTGCGATCTGCGAGACATCAACGCGATGCAACTTGCCTTGGCCGAGCTGCGCGCCAAGATTGGCCCGGCCGATGTGCTGGTGAACAATGCCGCGCGCGATGACCGCCATGATTGGCGCAAGATTGATGCCGCCTATTGGGATGAACGCCAGCACACCAATCTGCGTCATATGTTCTTTGCGATTCAATCAGTTGCGCCAGATATGATCGAAACTGGTGGCGGCTCGATCATCAATATGGGCTCAAACAGTTGGTGGGAGGCGGGCAGCGGTTTTCCCGCCTATGCCACGGCCAAGGCCGCCGTGCATGGCTTGACCCGCACGATGGCGCGCGAATTGGGAGGTCATCGCATTCGGGTCAATACAGTGGTGCCCGGCTGGATCATGACCGACCGTCAAAAGACGCTATGGGCAACGCCCGAGGCGCTGGAAAGTCACCGCAACCGGCAATGCTTGCCCGACCTGATCCAGCCCGAATATGTCGCGCGGATGGTGCTGTTTCTGGCGTCTGACGATGCCGCGATGTGCACGGCGAGCAATTATATGGTCGAGGCGGGCTCGATCTGACATCCGCCGCGCGCCCTTAGGCCTGTTGCAGCCGCTCGATATAGGTGCGCAGCTCTTCGGCTTCGTGGCGGGCATCGCGCAGACCGTCCATCGCGGCGCGCAGCTCGGCCTCGGATTGATTGAGCTGGGTGCTGAGTTCGGCCTCACGCTGTTCAAAATAGGCCAGCGTCTGATCGCGGTTTTCCTCGGCTTCATGGAGCGCCTGCGCCATCTGCTCCAGCTCGCCCATATCGGCGCGGCTGACGCGGGTCAGGCGGTGGATCAGCCATGAGGCAAACCAGCCAAGTGCGAAGGCAATAAAGAGGATGATTGCGGTGGCGATGACGAATTCGGTTCTGTTCATATCCCTGTCCTCTTAACCCTTCTTGTCCAAAGCCGCCGGGCGGCTTTTTGGGCGTGGCGTATTGGTGTCCGGCGTTTCGACCGGGACCGGATCGGTGCTGTCCGCAGCAGGCTGCGATGATTGCGCGGCGGGTGCGCCATCATCGCTGGGTGGCGCGCCCACATCATCGGTGATCGCGCCATTCCATTGCGGCTCGGCCGTGTCGCGGCCCTGCGCGCTTGCATCAAGGCCATTGTCCACTGGCGTTTCATCCAGCAGCACAAATTCGATCCGACGGTTCTTTTCGCGCCCGGCTTCGGTATCATTTGGCGCGATCGGCTGGGCCTCGCCATAGCCTTTGGCAACCAGATTGCCGGTCAAAACACCCCGATCAAGCAACCCGTGCAGCACCGCTTGGGCGCGTTCCTGCGAGAGTTGCAGATTCATGTCCGAGCCGCCCTGATTGTCGGTGTAGCCATCCACCTCCATCCGAAATTCGGTGCAGTTTTTCATCGCTTTGGCCAGCGTATCAAGGGATTTTAGGCTATCCGCCGAGACCTGAGCCGAGCCCGGATCAAAATTGATTTTGGCCTTGGCGAGCGAGTCATTCAGACGGCTGACGCATTCTTTGCCATTGGGCAGCGCAAGCGAGGCGTCCAACCGCTTGTCGTATTTTACCTGCAGATCCATCTGCACATCCTCGCCCAGCTGTCCGGTCAGAAGGCGCGCGATTTTGTCAGACGCTTGCGCATCGCCCGTGGTGCCCTTGAGCGCAATCTTCTTGGCCGTCACACTCAGCGTGCCGTCATGCAGCATCGTGAGCGCCTCAAGCCCGGCCAATGTGCGCACCGGCCAGCCAGCGGGCAAAGTCGCATCGACCCGCGTCGCCCCATGGACCTGATCATGTCCGAACTGGGCGCGGGCATAGTTTTCGACCGCCTCACGTTGGCGCGCATCCAAAACGCGGCCCTTCAGGGTTACGCTGCCTTTGCCATCGCGAATCGCCGTGAATTGCGCTTCGTCGGCTTTGGCTTTGGCGCTGGGTTCAAGCGTGGCCTTAAGCGAAAACACCGCCGGCAGGTTTGATTCCAGCTCGCCCACGACATCGTCAAAAGTTTTCTGACTGACCGTGGAACTGGCATCCAGCACGATATCGGCATCCGAGAAGGTGACGGTTCCCGCACCAAGCTCGCCCAGCGATTTGATCGCCATGCTCGCAGCGGTCGCCCATTGGGTAGAGGGTACGCCCATCCCGATGGTGCAACTCAACGTGCCTTTCGCACCCGCCGCGCGCGCCGCTTTCAAAATCTGATCGCGCGCCTTTTCAGTATCCGCCGAGCAGGCATCGAAATGCGGGCCATCCGCGTCAATCAGAAACCGCAGCGTGAACGGGGTGATCACTGGGCGGGGCGCGGAAATGTCGAAACTAAGCTTGAGATCGGCGGGGCGGCGGCGCGCCAACGACGTCTCGACCCGGCCTTTTTCAACCGGGCTGTCGGTGATCGCCTGCACCGAGACCTTGCCCGCCTGCACTGAAACCTTTGAGCGTGGCAGCGTCTCAAGCGTGCTGAGCCCGTATTTCATCGCCATATCCCAACCCGCCGGGACCGCGTAATCCGCCGTTTCCAGCAGGTCGGTGACGGGTTCATCGCCCACCACTTTTTTCAGATCGTCCACGATCGCCTTGCGATCAACAGAGGCTGGCACCAGCCCGATCAGCGAAATCCCGTTTTCATTGCGCAGCATCTGCATCGAGAAGGGCGGCGGGCTGAGCGCCTCGGTATTCTCGACATCGGTGTTGTCCACCACGCGCGAGCTATCGACATATTTATCCGCCAAAGAGACCGCGCGGAACCGCTCGGCCTCGGTGGGGGCGGTGCCGTTGAGGATCACTTGCAATCCATCGGTTTGGACCTGAACCCAGCTGTGATCCTGGGTTTCCATCGCAAGGCGCACCTCGGATTTCGTCCGTTTTTCGATGACGGTGGCAGAACCGCCTGCGATCACCATCGACAAAATCAAGGCGATGACGAAAGCGGCGATGGTCAAGAGCGTGCTGCGCGAGCGCATCTGTCAGGTATCCTCCCCCGGGGACTCGGTCGCACATGCTTTAAGGTGCGCAGGACCGGGGATCAATCATAAGGGCTCTACACGATTGCGCCAATGGCAAGAAACAGCGCGCCCAGCAGCCCGGTATCGCGATTGGAGCGAAACAGATCGAGGCAAATATCTGGATTGTCGATGTCGAGTTTGCGCATCTGCCACAGCATATGCCAGCCCATCGCCCAAGGTGCACACAGCGACAGCGTCAGGCGCAGCGGCGAGGCATCGGGCAACAGCGCCATCAGCACTGCGATGCTCATCATCGCAACCGAGGCGATCAGAAACCCGCCCAGCCATTTCGCGCTGTCATTGCCAAACAGCCGTGCGGTGGATTTCACCCCGATCAGCGCGTCATCCTCTTTGTCCTGATGGGCGTAGATCGTGTCGTAAAACAGCGTCCAGATCAGCCCGGAAAGATACAAGATCACCGGCGGCCAAGACAGCGACCCAGTATGCGCCACCCAAGCCAGCAGCGCGCCCCAGTTGAACGCAATGCCCAAAAACACCTGCGGCCACCACGTAAAGCGTTTGGCAAAGGGATAGATCGCAACCGGCGCAAGCGAGACGATCCCCAGCAGGATCGCCGGGGTGTTGAAGGTCAAAAGGATCGCAAATGAGATCAGCGTCTGAATGATCAGCCAGACCAAGGCCTGCCGGACGCTGACCTGCCCCGAGGGGATTGGGCGCGAGCGGGTGCGCGCGACGCCTGCATCGATTTTGCGGTCGGTGATGTCGTTCCAAGTGCAGCCCGCCCCGCGCATCAAAAACGCCCCCAGCGCACAGCCCAAAGCCAGCCACAGATCGCGCCAGACAAACCCGCCGGTATGGGCTGCGGCCAGCGCGATCCCCCACCAGCAGGGCAGCAATAACAACCACGTCCCGATCGGACGATCTGCGCGGCTGAGGCGCAGGTAGGGGCGCGAGAATGGCGGGGCGATCCTGTCCACCCAATTGCCCCGATAGGCATCGGCAACCGTGCCCGCCACCTCTGGTGTTTCGCTTTTTGTGCTCATAAACTCCGCCTCATGGAACGTGCCAAGATCAGGCTCTGTGTAGAGCACCCGCTAGGCGCGGGGCAAGCCGTGCCGCTTGCCCCCGATCAGGCGCATTACCTGTTTGCGGTGATGCGCCTTGAGGTTGGCGCGCGCGTCGCGCTGTTTAACGGGCGCGATGGCGAATGGACGGCCGAGGTCGCCGAGGCCCATAAAAAGCGCGGTATCCTTGTCTGTGTCGCGCAGGCCGCGCCGCAGCTTGACCCGCCCGATCTGTGGCTGATCTTTGCGCCGATCAAGAAAGAGCGCACCGATTTCATCGTCGAAAAGGCGACCGAACTGGGCTGTTCGCGTATTCTGCCAGTGCAGACCGACTTCACCAATTCCGCGCGCATCCGCCAAGATCGCCTGCAGGCCCATGCCCGTGAGGCCGCCGAGCAATGCCTTGGCACCTTCGTGCCTCCCGTCGCGGATTTGCAGCCGCTCTCCAAGCTGCTGAGCGGCTGGGACTCATCGCGCCGTCTCCTGTGGGCGGATGAGGCGCTGGTGGGGCCGGCGGAAACGCTTGCCAGTTTGCCGCCCGGCCCTTGGGCGATCCTGATCGGGCCAGAGGGCGGGTTTTCCCCGGCTGAACGCGCCAAGCTGGCCGATTTGCCTTTCGTTACCCCGATCAGCCTTGGCCCGCGCATTTTGCGCGCGGATACGGCGGTCTGTGCCGCGATCACCCTTTGGCAAGTGGGGATCGGGGATTGGCGGTGATCCGTCCCGAAGTTGCGAAAGGCGTGCAGCGCTGGCGTGAGGTGATCGCCGCCGTTTGCGTGATTGCCTTTGGCGGCTGGTTGATCTGGCTGGGTGGCTGGTTCTTGATCCCTTTGGGGGCGTTCTTTGGTGCTATCGGGCTGGGCTGGGCTGTGATCGGCTGGCGCCGCCTGCGCTTTGAACGCGCGATCGGCGCGCCGGGGTTGGTCGAGGTCGTCGAAGGGCGCATTTCCTATTTCGCGGCTTCGCGTGCGCGCGCCCTGCCAAGCCCCGACAGTACCACGTTGCACGGGCTGGGCGGAGAGTTAGCGCTGCGCGAACTGGCCGAGATCCGGCTGTTGCAGCTTTCTGGTCGCCATTATTGGCGATTGCGCACGATTGGCGGCGAGGCGGTGCTGATCCCGCTCGACGCGGCGGGGGCGGAGGTGCTTTATGATGCCTTCGCCAGCCTGCCCGGCATTGATATGGGGGCGCTGTCGGCGGCACTTGACCGCCCGTTGGCCGCACAGAGCCTGTGGACTCGGAAATAGGTTTCGCGCTTGACTTGAGGGCTTGCGCGCGCCACCTGTTCCCTCCTGAAATCAAGCGCGAGGCTCCGATGTCCATTCCGCAAGAGGGCGGCGGCCCGATCGAAAGATACGAGCAGTTGGCCGAATATCTGGCCTCTGGCGAAAAGCCGCGCGACGATTGGCGCATCGGCACCGAGCATGAGAAATTTGGCTATTGCGCCAAGAAACAACTGCCTCTGCCCTACGAGGGGCCATGCTCGATTCAAGCGATGCTTGAAGGGTTGCGCGACCGCTTTGGCTGGAAGCCGGTGGAAGAGCAGGGCAAGCTGATCGGGCTGGAACAGAACGGCGCGAATGTCAGCCTTGAACCCGGTGGCCAGTTGGAACTGTCGGGCGCGCCGCTCGAGACAATCCATCAGACCTGCGACGAGGTGAACGTCCATTTGCGCGAAGTGCATGAGGTCGCGGACGCGATTGGCGCGCGGTTTATCGGGCTGGGGGCGGCCCCGATCTGGAGCCAAGATCAGATGCCGATGATGCCCAAAGGGCGCTACCGGCTGATGACGGATTACATGGATGACGTCGGCACGCTGGGCAAGCAGATGATGTATCGCACCTGCACGGTTCAGGTGAATCTCGATTTCTCGTCCGAGGCCGATATGGTGAAGAAGATGCGCGTGGCGCTGGCGTTGCAGCCAGTTGCGACGGCGCTGTTTGCCAACTCGCCCTTCCTGGATGGCAAGCCCAATGGCATGAAATCTTGGCGCAGCCATATCTGGCAGAACCTTGATGATGCGCGCACCGGCATGTTGCCCTTCATGTTCGAACAGGGCGCAGGGTACGACGCCTATGTCGAATATGTCCTCGATGTGCCGATGTATTTCGTCTACCGGAATGGCAAATATATCAACGCTTTGGGACAATCCTTCCGCGATTTCCTGAAGGGCGAATTGCCTGCGCTGCCGGGAGAAAAACCCACGCTCAGCGATTGGGCCGACCACCTGACCACCGTCTTCCCCGAGGCGCGCGCCAAGAAATATATCGAAATGCGCGGCGCCGATGGCGGCCCGTGGCGGCGTCTATGCGCGCTGCCCGCCTTCTGGGTTGGGCTGCTTTACAATCAAAGCGCACTCGATGCAGCTTGGGATTTGGTGAAAGACTGGGATCACGAGACCCGCGAGGGCCTGCGCAAGGTGGCGGCTATCGATGCGCTGCAAGGCGAATTTGGCGGCGTCAAGCTGCACGATCTGGCGCGCGAAACCGTGGCGATTGCAAAATCCGGTCTGGCAGCGCGGGCCTGTCCGGGCGCTGGTGGCATGATTCAAGATGAGACCCATTTCCTCAACGCGCTTGAGGAATCGGTGGAAACCGGTCGCGTGCCAGCCGATGAGCTGTTGGAGAAGTACCACGGCGAATGGAATGGCGATCTTAGCCGGATTTACACTGAATACAGCTACTGAGCGGGGGCAGGGGGCGCTGCCCCCGTCGCTGAATGGCGACAATCAAAGGATAAGAAGGGGGCGCTGCCCCCATCTGCCAAAGCCAAGGCTTTGGCAGACTCCCCCGGGATGTTTTTAGAATTTGGATCCAGAGAGGCGTTGGCTATTCAAGCGCCGCGATGATTGCGCGCAGGGTTTCAATCCCGTCGCCTTTTTCCGATGAGGTCAGCACGATCTCGGGATAGGCGGCGGGATGGCTGGTCAGGGCTTTGCGCACTTGGGCGATTGTTTTCTCACGATCGCTTGCGCCGACCTTGTCGGCCTTGGTCATCACGACCTGAAACGGAACCGCCGCGCGATCGAGCAGGCTTAGGATTTCTTCATCCACGGCTTTGACGCCGTGGCGCGTGTCGATCAGCACAAATGCACGACGCAAAGTGGCGCGCCCCGAAAGGTAACTTTTGAGCAGCGCTTGCCATTTGGCGACCACTGCAACAGGGGCTTGGGCAAAGCCATAGCCGGGCAGGTCGACCAGATAGGGGCCGTCTTGGGTGGTGAAATAGTTGATTTCCTGCGTGCGACCGGGTGTGTTTGACGCGCGTGCAAGGTTCTTGCGGTTGGTCAGCGCGTTAATCAGGCTGGATTTGCCGACGTTCGAACGCCCCGCAAAGCAGACCTCGATCCGATCTGCAGGCGGCAGCCCCGACATCGCGACCACGCCTTTGAGAAACTCGACGGGAAAGGCAAACATCTTGCGCCCCGCCTCCCGGCTGAAGTCGTCAGGCTCTTGCGCCAAGGGGAAGTGCAGTTCCATCAGATCACCTCTACTCGATCGCCCTTGGCAATCGCACCGCCCTCGATCACGGCGCAGAACACGCCCAGATCCGTATGGCCATAATGTTGCGTCAACGCCTGCAGCATGTCGATATCGCGCAGGCCGGTTTCGGGGTTGGCATCGGTGGCGCGACAGCGACCAACGCGTTTTTGAACCTTAAGTAGCGTGTCGCCAATGCGAATCTGACGCCCGATCAGGTCGAATTCCGCGAAAGATGCCCAGCCTTCAATCCAAAGATTCGCGCGAAAACGGGCCCTCGCAAGCGGCTGGCTCAGCTTTGCGCTGAGAGCGTCGAGAGAGGATTGCCCGATCAGTGATAGCAGCGGTGTGTTTTGATCGCTGAGCGGCTGATCGTCGGGAGCGCGCAAAACGGTAGTTGGTTGGGGCGCATCGGCGGGCCAAATCGGGCGGAGCCATTCGAAAAGCTTGGCGTGATCTGCGGCGCGGGTCGGATCGATCTCGACATGCCAAAGATCGGGATGTTGCAGCAAGATGCGCCCATCTTCCAGGGAGCGTGCCGTGACCGCCATCAACGCAGCGCTGGCGCGACCGGTCAGGAAATTCGCCTTTTGGCCCCAGCTTTCCGCGCGACCCTCAGCATCGCCCGACACCTTGGAATGCGTATGCGCGATCGCCCACACCCGGTCCAAAGGCAGAGCGCGCCCCTGCGAGAGGGACGCGCTTGCGATTTCTTCCAGCCCGATTGATTTGATCGGATGGCGATAGATATGGCTGAGATGCCCGGTCATTTTTCCTCGGCCGCGGCCTTCTTGCGTTTGAAGCCCGACTTGATGTTGCCAAACAGATCAGGCCGTTTCCCGTGCATCGACATGATCGTGTACTGCTGCAGGAAGGTGATCGTGTTGTTGGTGATCCAGTAAAGCACGAGCCCGCTGGCAAAGCTGCCCAGCATGAACATGAACACCCAAGGCATCCAGGCAAAGATCATTGCCTGCGTTGCATCGGTGGGGGCGGGGTTCAGCTTTTGTTGGAACCACATCGACACGCCAAGCAGGATCGGCAGGATGCCCAGAGAAATAATGAACAGCGGCGAGCCCGGGTCCGGTGTGTGGATCGGCAACAGGCCAAACAGGTTCAAGATCGAACTGGGATCGGGCGCAGAGAGGTCGTGAATCCAGCCCAGCCACGGCGCGTGATACAATTCGATCGTGACGTAGATCACCTTGTAGAGCGAGAAGAAGATCGGGATCTGGATCAGCAAGGGCAGACAGCCGGCAGCCGGGTTCACCTTGTGCTTCTTATACAGCTCCATCATGCCTTGCTGCATCTTCTGACGGTCGCCCTCGGCTGCTTCTTTCATCTTCTCCATCTCGGGCTGCAGTTCTTTCATGCGCGCCATCGAGATGTAGGATTTGCGTGCCAGCGGGAAGACCAGCAGCTTGATGATGAAGGTCAGTGCGATGATCGCCCAGCCCATATTGCCGATTGCCCCATGCAGGAAGTGCAGCAGGCGGAACATCGGCTTGGTCAGGAAGTAGAACCAGCCCCAGTCAATCGAATCGACAAAGTTCTGGATCGGCACGTTGTCTTGGTAATCGCGCAGTGTCTCCCATTCCTTTGCACCCGCAAACAGATGGGTCTGCGCATCGCCGGTCGCGCCGGGCGCAACTTCGATCACGGGCAGGCGGGTCTCGGTCTGATAGATGTCGGATTTTTCGCCGGAATATTTCACCACAGAGGTGAAGGGCCCTGAAATCGGCGCCAAAACGGTCTGCCAATACTTGTCGGTGAACCCGGTCCACCCCGTCGTTTGGGCCTGCAGAACCTCGGCTTGGCCTTCGGCGCCGCTTTGGTCGAGCTTGGTGATATTCTTGTATTTAATCTCTTCGAGCTTGCCATCGGTCATCCGCACGGCGCCCTCATGGAGGACGTAAACGCGGCGCTCTTCGGGAATGCCGTGGCGCGCGATGATGCCGTAGGGGGCCAGTTTCACCAGCGCGCTTGTGGCGTTTTGAACCGATTGGGTGATGGTGAAGAGATATCTGTCATCAACCGAAATCTTGCGTTGGAAGGTCAGGCCGTTGCCGTTGTTCCATTGCAGCGTGATCGGGGTGGAGGGGGTCAACTCACCGGTGCCAACCTGGCTCCAGATGGTGTTGGGGCCGGGCACCTGATCGGCGGGCAAGCCGCCTGCGGGCATCCAGCCATAGACGACATAATAGGGCTTGGTCGCATCTGTGCCATCGCCGCCCACCGGGGATAGCAGCCGGACATCGGGCGAATCCTTGGCCAGTGTTTCTTTGTATTTCTTGAGCGACAGGTTGTCCAAGCGCCCACCTAGCAACGAGATCGAGCCAACCACTTCGGGCGTTTCGATCTTGATGCGCGGTGTGTCTTTCACGGCGGCCTGCGTCGCTTTGGACATCATGTCCGCGTCGACCGTCTGACTGTCGAGCGCCGAGGGCGTGGGTTTAACGTCGGGCGCCGCAGGAGAGGCGACCTGATCAGAGACATTCTCGCCCTGAGGGGGAACGGCCGATTGCTCGGGGGGGAAAAAGAAAGTCCAGACCGCGATCACAAGCGCCGAAAGCACCAACGTGAGAAGAAGGTTCTTATTCTGATTGTCCATGTAGACGGAATCCACCAACCTGCCCAAAGATTGGGGAGGTTCAACAGAAGGGGCAGGCAAAGGTCAAGCCATTTCCCGGTCAATTCTTGAAACGAGGCGCGTTTCACGGGAATGACTGGGTATTTTGCGCAAAGAAATCTGGCCGGGCCACCAAAGTGACACGGCCGATCCGCCAATTTGCGTTTTCGCCTATGTGCCCCGGTGCTTGTCGATCCGAGGCGCCGCTGCGCGTTTTGCGCGGTGTCGACGCACCCATTCGCCCAATTCGTCAAGCGGCATGGGGGGCGCGATTGCGTTGCCCTGAACGATGGCGCAACCCAGTTGCCCCAACATCGCGTGCTCGCCGATGGAGGTGGCACCGTCTGCCAGCGTCTCAAGCCCGAGCCCTTCACACAGCGAAATCATCGCGGCAACGACGCGCTGTTGTTCGGGGTCTTGGTCGATTTTGGTCACGAAGGATCGGTGGATTCGCATCCGATGCGTCGCCGTGCGCTTGATCGTTGTGACCGAGACCGGACCGTTGCCAAAGCCCGCCAGTTCGATGCGGCACCCGAGCTTGGCGATCTGGGACATATTATGGGCGACGATCTCTTGGTTGAGCTGTTCTGTCTCCTCCTGGCAAAGCGTCAGGCAGATCCGTTCAGGGGCGACCTCGAAGCGATCAAACTCCCATTTCATGCGCTCCAGCAATTTCGGATTGCGCAGCATCTCCCCGGAAATCGGCAACGACAATGTGCCATAATCCGCACCGCGCGTGTCAAAGTCGCGCAAGGCACCAAAGGCTTGATACAACATGATCTCTGCAAAGCGGCGCTGAAGTCCTGCCGCTTCGATTGCGGCCTGGATGTCTTTTTCGCCAAGGATGCCACGTTTGCGATGAAGCCAGCGCGGGACCACCTGAAGGCCAACGACATCGCCCGTGTCGGTGGAGATTTGCGGTTGGTAAAAGGGCCGAATCTGCCCGGATTCCAACGCCTCTGCGGCGTCGTTGCTAAGCGTCGAGCGCGACTGAGCCGATTTTTCCACCTCGCGAGAGTAGCCCCGGATGGCACTTGGGCCATGACGCGCCGCTTCGTCTGCGGCAATTTCGGCGGCAGACAAAAGCGACTCTCCGGTGGCTGCGGGTGCCCGCCCCATCAGACAAAAGCCGATATGGCAAGTTGCATGGATCGCGCGCGCGCCGACGGATACCGGCGTCTCGACAGCGGATTGCAGCCGTGCCGATAGCTGGATGAGGCTTTCAAGATCGGGGCGCGGCGTGGGGCGCAGCATGATCGCAAAGCGCGTGCCATTCACCTGCGCCAGCGTGTCAACCTCGCGCAGCGCACCTGAAATGCGTTCCGAGATGCGGCGCATGAATTCACCGAGTTCCTCACGGTGCATTTGACGCACCAGCATATTCGGCTCGTCAAAGCCCAACACGATACAGGCCGTTCCGCGCGCAGCGGCCTGCGCCTCGACGATGAAATCAGACATGATCGCCACAGCTTCATCGCGCAGCGGCAGTCCGGTTGCGCCATCGCGCGGCAGATCGCTGTCGTCGGTCGGGATCGGCAAGGGGCGGGTCATCCACCCCACAAGCAGCGCCGTCATCCCCAATAAAAACATTCCCTCAAGGCCAAACCACAGCCCGGCCAGTGCGACGGCGGGCAGAAAGACCACCATGTCGCGGCGCAAAAGGATCGGGCCTGCCTTACGCTTGTTGCGGGTGCGCAGCTGCGACAGTCGCGCCAACCCGGTTCCCCCATTCATCGCCATTCTACCACCTCGCCAATCCCACTGCCCTTCAGGTCATTCGCAGGTCAGGCTAAGATGAATTGGTCAGCGAGCGGTTAATTGGTGGGGCCCAAATCGGGAAGATTTTGGCTAAAATCCGTCTCATCACCGGATTTCAGTTCCAGCCCGGCAAAATCGAAAATGCCGGGATCGCACAGATGCGAGGGGCGCGCATTCATCAGCGCGCGAAACATCACCTGACGACGACCGGGGGCGTTTTTCTCCCATCCATCTAGGATTTGTTTGACCTGTTGGCGCTGTAGCCCGTCCTGCGAGCCACACAGATCACAGGGGATGATCGGGTAGTTCATCGCGCGGGAAAATTTCTCGCAATCGGCCTCTGCCACGAAAGACAGTGGGCGATAGAGGAACAGATCGCCCTCTTCATTGACCAGTTTCGGCGGCATCGTTGCCAGCCGCCCGCCATGAAACAGGTTCATCATGAAGGTTTCGAGAATGTCGTCGCGGTGATGGCCCAGCACCACGGCCGAACAGCCCTCTTCGCGTGCGATCCGATATAGATTGCCACGCCGCAGACGCGAGCATAGCGCGCAATAGGTGCGCCCGGCGGGCACTTTGTCCATCACGATGGAATAGGTGTCTTGATACTCGATGCGATGGGGCACGCCCATCTTTTCCAGAAATTCCGGCAGGACGGTGGCGGGAAAGCCGGGCTGCCCCTGATCGAGATTGCAGGCCAGCAATTCGACTGGCAGCAAGCCGCGCCATTTCAGCTCGTGCAGCACCGCCAGCAGCGTGTAGCTATCCTTGCCGCCCGACAGGCAGACCAGCCATTTCGCGCCGCGCTCGATCATGCCGTATTTTTCAATCGCGTCGCGGGTTTCGCGCACGATGCGCTTGCGCAGCTTCTTGAACTCGGTGCTCGAGGGGGCACCGGCAAACAGCGGGTGGATCGGGCTATCTTCGTCGTCAAGCATCGGGATCGTCCTTGCTGGGATGGGCGCAGCGGTGATGGGCGTCAAATTCGGGATCGGCGCCGGGCACCGGATCATAGCCATGCCCGCCCCATGGATGGCAACTCAGAATGCGCTTGGCCCCGAGATAGCCCCCCTTGAGTGCGCCGTGGCGCTGCAGCGCCTCCAGCGTATAGACCGAGCAGGTGGGCTGATAGCGGCAGCCATGCCCGATCCAGGGGCTCAGCAGCAGGCGATAGGCGCGCACCGGCAGCGCAAAGAGATGGGCGAGCGGGCTCATGCCTTGGCCTTGGGCTTTTTACCCTTGGAGCGGGGGCGATAGGGCAGGATGGGCAGATCGTGAATCACCGCCAGCGCCGCCTCAAGATCGGCGCGCAGATCGGCGAAATCCCGGTTGGCCGTGACTTCGGGGCGGCCGACAAGCACATAGTCCCAGCCCGGACGGCCTGCAGCGGGCACAACGGCCCGCGCGATGTCGCGCAAGCGACGTTTGGCGCGATTGCGCGCAACCGCATTGCCAAGCTTCTTCGAGCAGGTAAACCCGACCCGGATCAGATCGACGGGGGCGGGATCAGCATCGCCGCGCGCGCGCGCCTGTAGCAGAAATCCCGGCATGCTTTTGCGTTGCGCACTGGCGGCGCGCAGGTAATCCGGGCGCTGGCGCAGGGTCGCTACGGGGCGGGCAGGGTCATCTGATCGGATCGCGGCCATGGGCGGGGCCCTCAGGTACAAGACAGGAAACGTCATGCACCAGACAAACGCAAACCGCCGGTGTGCAACCCATGAGCCAACCCATCGGGTCGGTCAGGGGTGCCTCCGGCGGCGTCATCAAGCCAGATGCAGAGTGTCGAGGCCTTAAGCCGAGAGACTCTTGCGGCCCTTAGCGCGACGGGCGTTGAGAACTTTGCGGCCGGCCTTGGTCGCCATACGGGAACGGAACCCGTGACGGCGGGCGCGAACGAGGTTCGACGGCTGGAACGTGCGTTTCATCCTGGTCACTCCGGTTGCGGCCTCTGAACATCGAGATTCGAAGCCTGCTTTCATTCGAAGCCCGGTCTCTAGCGACCCGATCCCACCAAGTCAATTCGGATGAGACCAATTTTTTGCCTTTTTCCGCGCTCTGGTAAGAAACGTGACCGATCACAGGGTTTTGCCTTTTGCGCGCCCCGTCTATCTTTAGGGGAAATCGCTTGTGGTTGCACCGTAGGTTGGGGCAGGCGTAAAGAAGTAGCAGTAGGCAGTCCGGCGACGGGCTGTGGCAAATGATAGGCGGATGGCAGTGAACACTCTTTCGGGGCGGTTTCTGATCCTGACGACGGTTTTCGTCGTGCTGGCCGAAGCGCTCATCCTGCTGCCCGGCCTTGCCAACTTTCGCGAGGATTATCTGCTCACACGATTAGAGCGCGCGCAGATCGCTTCGCTTGCCCTGCTGACGACCGATACCACCATCAATCCCGATCTGGAAAAAGAGCTGCTGTCGAATGCCGGGGTGTTCAACGTGGTGCTGCGGCGCAATGCAGTGCGTCAATTGGTGCTGTCCTCGCCGATTCCCTCGCCAGTGACCGAAACCTACGACCTGCGTGATTCGACGGAATGGACGCGGATTCGCGATGCGGTTCACTCGCTGTTTGATTTCGACAATAAGGTGGTCCGGGTTCTGGGTGAGCCGGTGCAGCAGGGCGGTATCGTGATCGAGGTGACGCTGGCCACCGAACCGATGCGCATCGCGATGGTCGAATACGGGCTGCGTCTGTTGTCGATCTCGGCGGTGTTTTCGGTGATTACGGCAGTGTTGCTGTTCTTCTTGGTGCGCCGGTTGATGGTGGTGCCGATCAAGCGATTGGTGGCGCATATGGCGTCTTACGCTGAGGCTCCCGAAGATGCGCGGCGCATCATCTCGCCCGAGGCGAGTGTCGAAGAACTGCGCGTCGCCGAAGAGGCTTTGGCCTCGATGCAAAAACAGCTCACCGCATCGTTGCGCCAGAAAGAACGTCTTGCTCAACTGGGTCAGGCGGTGGCCAAGATCAGCCACGATCTGCGCAATATCCTGACCACGGCGCAGCTGTTTGCCGATCGCATGGAAAGCTCGGATGATCCCGGCGTGAAACGCGCCGCGCCCAAGTTGACCGGCTCGATCGAGCGCGCGATCAACCTGTGCGAGACGACCTTGGCCTTTGGTAAGGCCGAAGAGCCGCCACCCTCGTTGTCGCGCTTCATGCTGGCGGAATTGGCCCATGAGGTGCTTGAGAACGAGGACCATCCAAGCGAGGCAACGGTCGTTGAATTTCTCATGGATGTGCCGCCCAATCTGGTGATTCGGGCGGATCGCGAGCAGCTTTATCGTGTGCTCAACAATCTGGTGCGCAACGCGCGTCAGGCCATCGAGGCGACCAACACGCCCGGCACGATCGAGATTGGCGCAGGCGAAAACGCCGATGGCTGGTGGATTCGCGTGCAAGATAGCGGCCCCGGCCTGCCCGAGCGCGCGCGCGAGCATCTGTTCCAGCCGTTCACCGGGGGCGCGCGGCGCGGGGGCAGCGGGTTGGGTCTGGCGATCGCGGCCGAGCTGATCCGTGGGCATGGCGGGCGCCTTGATCTGGTGCGCACCGATGAAACCGGGACCGAGTTTCGGCTGTTTCTGCCCTCAAGCGAGGGGCTCAACTGCGCCACCGACAAACGCGCGGGTGCCGAGGCGTGAGCTTATAAGGGGCAAAGCGGCTTTCTCGGAGAAATTCAGAATTCGGGCGCGTTTTGTCCTTGCAATGGTCTGCCGCGGGGGCTAAATCGCCCCCCACGGACCCGTAGCTCAGCTGGATAGAGCACTTGACTACGAATCAAGGGGTCGGGCGTTCGAATCGCTCCGGGTCCACCACTTTCCCTTGAAATGACTGAATGTTTTGGCGTCATCGCGATTTTGCGAGGCCCTTGGCCTTCTCAATGAAAATCGCGGCTGGGGAACAGCTTTTTGGCTTGTTCGCGGGGATGGCGCGCGCTGACTTGCGGGCGCGCTGCGCGCGGGGCGTCATCGGCTTGGGGCTGGGTGATACCAATCGCGTCGTCCATCGGATGACCCAGATCGGCAAGGCGATGCGAGAGGTCCTCGATCTGCTCGGCGATCAGATGGGTGACGATGCCCTCGCGTTGCAAGGTGCCGCGCACCCGCACCAACCGCCCGCCCATCACGGCACGGCGAAACCGATCATAGATCTTGGGCCAGACCACAACATTGCAGACGCCGGTTTCATCCTCCAGCGTCAGGAACACCACGCCCGAGGCGGTGCCCGGACGTTGTCGGGTGATCACCAGCCCGCACACGCTCAGACGCCTGAGCGCAACCTTTGGCAATTGATCATTCGGAGTCAGCCCGGCGATGGCAGGGCGCAGCAGTTCCATCGGATGGGCGCGCAGGCTTAAACGCATCGCGATGTAATCCTCGACCACCTCTTCGCCCAGATTCATCGCGGGCAGATTGACCTGCGGCTCGTGCAGCCCCTCGCCATCCAGCGGATCGGCAAATAGCGGCAAGGGGGCGGGGGCCCGAATCGCGCGCACGGCCCAAAGCGCATCACGCCGCGTCAGTCCCATGCCCGAGAACGCATCGGCCTCGGCCAGCCGTTCCAGCGTTGCCGGCATCAGCCCCGCGCGCAGCCACAGGCTTTCGATATCGGGATAGCCATTGCCACGCGCGGCCATGATCCACTCGGCATCCTGTGCGCGCAGCCCCTTGATCTGGCGAAACCCCAGCCGCAGCGCCAGCGTGCCATCCGCGCGCCGCTCTAGCTGGTTGTCCCAAGCGCTGTGATTGACGCAGATCGGGCGCACCTCATGCCCGTGATCGCGCAGATCGCGCACGATCTGAGCGGGAGCGTAAAACCCCATCGGCTGGGAGTTCAGCAGCGCACAGGCAAACACCGCCGGGTGATGGCATTTCAGCCACGAGGACACATAGGTCAGCATCGCAAAGGCCGCCGCGTGGCTTTCGGGAAAGCCGTAATCGGCAAAGCCCTCGATCTGCGAGAAACATTGCTCGGCGATCTCGGCGCGATAGCCATTGGCGAGCATGCCGTTGACGAAGCGTTCCCGATGCGCGCCGATCGTGCCCATCCGGCGAAACGAGGCCAGCGAGCGGCGCAGGTGGTCGGCCTCTTCGGCGCTATAGCCCGCGCCGACCACCGCGATCTGCATGGCCTGCTCCTGAAACAGCGGCACGCCCAGCGTCTTGCGCGTCACCGCCTCTAGGGCGGGGCCGAAAGGTTCGGGCATCTCGCGCCCCTGACGGCGCCGGATATAGGGCTGCACCATGCCGCCCTGAATGGGGCCGGGGCGCACGATGGCGACCTCAATTACCAGATCATAAAAGGTGCGCGGGCGCATTCGGGGCAAGAAGTTCATCTGCGCCCGGCTTTCGACCTGAAACACCCCCACCGCATCGGCCACGCACAGCATGTCATAGGTCGCCGCGTCTTCCTGTGGGACGCTGGCAAGGCTGTGATGGATGTTTTCATGCTGGGCCAGAAGCGCAAAGGATTTGCGGATACAGCTCAGCATTCCAAGGCTGAGAATGTCGATCTTGAGGATGCCGAGCGCATCGATATCGTCCTTGTCCCATTCGATCAGCGTGCGATCCTCCATCGCGGCATTCTCGATTGGGCAGAGGTCATCCAGCCGCCCGCGGGTGATGATAAAGCCGCCGACATGCTGGCTGAGATGGCGAGGAAAGCCGATGATCTCGCCAATCAGCGCGATGGTCTGGGCCAGCCGCCGGTCGCTTGGATCAAGGCCCAACTCGCGAATGCGGGCGGGGTCTGCGCCGCCATTGGACTGGCCCCAGATCTGCCCGGATAGACTGGCGGTCACGTCCTGGCTTAGGCCCATCACGCGGCCCACCTCGCGGATCGCGGCGCGGGTGCGAAAATGAATGACCGTGGCACACAGCCCCGCGCGCTCGCGGCCATAGGTCGCATAAATCCACTGGATGATCTCTTCGCGCCGTTCATGTTCGAAATCGACGTCAATATCGGGCGGTTCGCCGCGATGGCGCGAGATGAAGCGTTCGAACACCATGGCGATCTGATCGGGGGCAACATCGGTGATGCCCAGCGCCCAGCAGATGATTGAGTTGGCCGCCGAGCCGCGCCCCTGACACAAGATGCCACGCGTGCGGGCCTCTTGAACGATGTCATGCACGGTCAGGAAATAGGCCGCATAGCCAAGCTCACCCACAAGGCGCAGCTCCTTTTGCGCCAAGGCGTGGTAATGGGCGGGGATCGCATCGGGGCAGCGCCGCTCCAGCCCCTGCGCGGTCAGCCGTTCCAGCCGCGCTTGCGGGGGTTCGCCATTGGCGATCTCATCGGGATATTCATAGCTGAGCTCGGACAGATCAAAGCTGCAGCGCGCCGCGATCTCCAGCGTGCGGCGCAGGGCGGCGGGATGGTGGCGATACAGCCGCGCCATATCGGGTGCCCCCTTGAGGCGGCGCTCGCCATTGGCCAGCGCGCGGGTGCCGATCTGGTCGATGGTGATGCGCTCGCGGATGCAGGTCAGCACATCGGCCAATTGGCGGCGCGCCGCGCGATGCATCAACACATCCCCCAACGCCACCATTGGCGCAGAGGTGCGCAGCGCAAGATGGGCGCAGGCGTTCAGATGCGCCTGATCCGAGCCGTCATAGCGCGGCGCGGCCCCCAGAAAGACCTGCCCCGGATAGCGGCGTTGCAACTGCTGGATCGGGGTGGCGGCTTGGGCCAGATCGGGGGGCGGCAGGGCGATCAGGATCATGCCCGCACAGCCCTCGCGCAGATCGCCCAGATCCAGCAGGCAGTCGCCTTTTTCCGCGCGCCGCTTGCCCAGCGTCAGCAGGCGCGAGAGCCGCTCATAGGCGGCACGATCCGTGGGCAAGGCAACCCATTGCACGGGGCTATCGCGCAGCACCAGCCGCGCCCCCACGATCAGCCGGGGCAGTTTCGGCCCGTCGCACAGGACCGGGCGCGCCAGATCCTGCGGCTGACCGGTTTCCTGACGCGAACAGGGGTCGATCTGATGGCTCGAGCGGATGCGAAGGGTTTCGGCCGCCTCGGCCTTCAGCGTCTTGAGCGCGCTATAGGCCCGCACCACCCCGGCCAGCGAATTGCGGTCGGTGATGGCGATCGCCTCCAGCCCCAGTTCGGCGGCGCGCAGCACCAGTTCCTCGGGATGTGAGGCCCCGGTAAGGAAGGTGAAATTCGAGGTCACGCATAGCTCGGCATAGCTCATGCGAATTCCCCCTGCACGAACCAGCCGGGCGTTTGTGGGGTGTAAAACATCCACAGGCGGCGACCCTCGCGGGTTTCGACATGCCAGTAATCGCGCACCCCCGAGCGCCAGCTATCATCTTCGAGCCACCATTCCGGTGCGATTCGTTCCGGCCCCGTGCTGCGCGCCAGCGTGAAGCTCATGCGCCGCCAGCGAAACCGCGTAGCCGGGCGCGGGGTGGTGCCCGCAATCGGCTCGGGGGGGAACAGGCGCAGCGGGCGTGGGCGGGGCGCGTGCCAGCAAGATTCGGGCCAGCCGGGTTTGGGCTGGCTATAGGCGGCGGGCGCAATCAGAAAGCTGCGCTCGGGGATGTGGCTGTCGGCGGGCAGAAAGCGCTGGATATTCTCCAGCCCGATACGGGTGCCGATGCGCGTGATCAGATCGTTCAGCCGATCCGGGGTGGGCTGCGTTTTCGGGCCGATCTGCTGGGCGGGCAGGGGTTCGACCACGCTGGCCTCAAGGCGCATCTGGTCGATACCAAAGCCCGCATCGACCGTGCTGATCCCGCGCTCGAACAGCGCCAGAATGCGGGCAGGGTCGCGCATGGCGCTGGCCAGCCGCAGCTCGACCTGCTGGCTGGCGCGATCCACGCGCTGTAAGGTCAGGCACAATACCCGCGCGCCCGCCTCATCGGCCTTGAGCGTGTCACAGAGCCGCTTTAGCAGCCGCCCCGTGCCCGCCATCACATCCGCGCTCAACCCGATCGGCTCGGGCAGCGTCAGGCGGGTGGCGTAATGGGGCGGCTCGCGCTCGGGGGTGATTGCCTCGGGGGTGCGCCCCAGCGCCTGATCGAGACGCAGCATCAGTTCGGGGCCGAAGCGGCGCGCCAGCGGGCCGCGCGGGCTTTGCGCCAGATCGCCAATCGTGCGCAGGCCCAGCCGTTGCAGCCCGGTCGCCTGCGCGCCCTCCAGCCGCAGCGCCGCGACCGGCAGCGATTGCAACGCGCACAGCCCCTGTCCGGGGGGCGCGATTCCCTCGTGGTAATGCGCCAGCGCCCAAGCCGCGCCGCGCGTATCGCCCAACCCCAGACGCAGGCTCAGCCCGGCGCGCGCCGCCTGTGCACGCATATCGCCCAGCAGCGCCGCCTCTCCGCCCCACAGATGGGACGCGCCGGTGATATCGAGCACCAGCCCATCCGCCCCCTCAAGCCCGACCCACGGACAATAGCGCGTCGCCCAGCGGCGCAGCGCGGCCAGAAAACGCGCATCCTGATCGGGCCGTGCGGGCGCACTCAGCAGATCGGGGCAAAACGCATGCGCATCGGCAAAGCTCATGGCGCGGTGCAGCCCCTGCGCCTCGGCCTGCGCGTTGAGGCAATAAAGACGCTGGGTGTTCTGCTCGGTGATGGTCAGGGCAAAGGGCGCGTCAACCGGGCGCGTGCGAAGAACCCGGTCGCTCGCCAACCGGGGAAACCACATCGAGACGATGCGCCGTGTGATCCCATCGAACATCCCAAACCCCAAGAGTTCCTGATTTGTTCTTTATAATTTCCCACCGCATCAGAGTCGAGTCTTCGCCCCGCGGCGGTGGGTGGGACTCATGGATCGGGGTGGCGTTCCAGCGGGTCTCGGCGGCGTTGGAGCCCATGCCCTCGGGGATCAGGCACAACCCGGTCGCAGCGCCCGCCTTGGCCGCCAGTTGCAACCGCCGCCCTTCGCGCAGATTGAGCGGGCGGGTGAGTTCAAGCACAACCAAAGACACAGCGCCGTCCTTTAGCGCGGTCTCTGCTACCGCCAAACTGTCTGTCTGTTCTTTGGTCTGCGCGATCAACAGATGGCTGGGATCAAAGAAGGCCGACAGGCCGGTGGGGTTCAACCGCTCAGACAGCCATGTTTCGCGAATCCACAGTACATCGGTTTGAACGCGCGCGCAGACCACCGCCGCAAAGCCAAACGCACCCGCCCCGCAGACCTCGTGGACGCGGGCGGGGCGTAGGGGGAAAACGGTGTTGAGCGGCGTGAACATTGCAAGAACTTACACCGGGCGCGGGGAAAGATAAATTGTGTCTGGCGACGAATCACGGCGATTGGCGCGCCCTGCCGCGTTTCGCGCGTTGGCAGTGTGCGCCCAAGCGGCCCGCCAGCCGCCATTGTCGCACTATCGCAGATCGGCACACAAACGCCGCGTGAATGCCACGATGGTTGCGTGCCCGTGCCACCCATTTGCCGCATTTCGCGCCGAAAACAGGATCAGACCAGAGCAAAAATCAGACCCAGACCGAGAGGAGCCACAGATGGCCCGCACCTTAGCTTCGATTTTCACGCTGTTTCGCGCCCGCCCCGACACCATCCTCGAGGCCCGTTTCGATGCGCTGCGCGCGATGCCCGAACTGCGCCGCAATCGTCGGCTTGCCTCGCCTTTCGACGTCATGCCGCGCACGATCTAAGCGCCCCTCCAAGCCGATACGAAAAACGCCCGGTCGCGATGCCGGGCGTTTTTTGCTGTCCAGTGGCGCGATCAAAAATCGATCGTCACACCCGGCAATTCCAGCTCTTTGAGCAGATCGCGCAATTCCTGACGCGCGGCCACATTCGAGATGTTGAGATTGTCGATGCCCAGATCTTTCAGATCCAAAAGCGTCAGCCCGCGCGGGAACAGCTCGCGGAAAATCACCCGCTCTGCAAAGCCGGGGGCGACGCGAAACCCGATCCGCTTGGACAGTTGATCCAACGCGGCGCCGACTTTGCGCTTGTTATGCATCTGTTGCGCACCCACCCGGTTGCGCAGCACGATCCAGTCGATCGGCTTGAGCCCGGCCTTGGCGCGCAATTGCCGCGCGGACCAAACCATTTCTGAATAGATCGAGGGGCCGATCACTTTCGATGTCACCGGGTCGATCCGTGCCAGCAAGTCAAAGTCGATAAAGCTGTCATTGAGCGGCGTGACCAGCGTATCGGCCAGCGAATGCGCGACCTGGCTGAGGCGGGTATGCGAACCGGGGCAGTCGATCAGGATGAAATCGCAGCTTTGCTCCATTTCGGCCACAGCCGTTGACAGGCGATGGTCATAAGGGTTCTCGCCGGGCGCAAGCGTGTCTGCATCGACCTCGGGCAATTCGCGGTAATCGGGAGTGGGCAGCTCCAAACCTTCACGGGCGCAAAATGCCAGCCGGTTCTCGATATAGCGCCCGAAACTGCGTTGCCGCAGATCAAGGTCAAGCGCGCCCACGCGCCAACCCATGCGGGCCAATGCGGTGGCCACATGCATCGAGGTGGTGGACTTACCCGAGCCACCCTTTTCATTGCCCATCACGATGATATGCGCCACGTCTGCGATCCCCGCCCTGTCTTGTGTCTGGTTTCTTGAGGCACACTATAGATGGTTGCATGGCACGGTGGAAGAGATTGCGCACGCCAACAAGGTGCGAGAGTTCGAAAACACTGTGTTTTGGCAACAGGGGGCGCTGCCCGACCGTTGTTTGTCAAACGCGCACGCCATTCTTTTAACGCTTTCTGCATTGCACAAAAGCCCGCCAGAAGTCTGGCGGGCTTTTGTGCTCCATGCGCGCGATCAACGGCGCCGGGAAGAAGTGATCGCCGATCAGCTGTCCTTGCGATCTGCCGCACTCTCCTGAGGCTTCTCCAGAGGCACCGGACAGAATTTCGAGGAAGGCTCCAACCTCGGCACGCGGGGTCTTGTCGAGCCACTTCCCGAAAGCGTCGAGGACATAGCGCCGCCGACGCAGTTGCGCCCGATGCTCTTTTTCAGTTCTTTGTTCACGACTTCAACCGTCCGAATTTCGATTTGCGTGTCTACGATGAAATCGTTTGCGGAGGCTCGATGGGAGAGATGCAAGCCATCTTGGCGCGCAACTGGTTGAGGGCGGTTTCCATCTGCTCGACCGCAGCCAACCGTGCAGCGACAGCCTTCTCGACGTGTTGGGCTGCCCCTTGACAGAAGGCTCGATAAGCGCCGCCCAAACTGTTGCACGCGGATGACGCGCTATTGCGCCGCCGTGCGCGCGCTGTCACTGCGCAACACGCCCGAGGTTGCGTGCAACTTCAAGCTCTCGTCATCAATCATATCTTCGATGAACACGCTCAGTAGCGGACCGCGCCCATTGACCCCCGCCTTGCGGTAGATCGCGGCGGTCTGCGCCTTAACCGTTCCTTCCGAGGTCGCGCGCAGGCCTGCGATCTCGGCCGTGGACAGGCCCTTAATCGCGAAGATCGCAACATCGCGTTCCGCAGGCGTCAGCCGCCATTCCTCAAAGCGCATATCCAGAAGGTCCGCAAAATCAGAGGTTGCCCGGCCAAGCCGTTCGCGCACCCGGCGCGCCTCGCGCCGCGCAAACACCAGCGACACCGCCCCCAGCGCGATGCCCAGCAACAGCCCGACCGCGGCCCCGATCTCGATGATTTCGCGGGACCGCCAACTGATCGGTGCGACATAGATGCCAAAGACCGACAGCAAGATATCCGAGACAAAAAACAGCGCACAGATGACCTGAACGCCAAACAGCAACGTCAACAAGACTGTAGTGCCCGACATTCGCATGCGCCTAGCCTCGCTCAATCATCATCGCCGCCATCACTGCTACCGCTGTCGCCACCGTCACTGCCACCGCTGTCGCTACTGTCATGGCCACCATCGTCGGCACCATCGTCGCCACCACCGCTGCTGCTGTCGCCAGCCGCCCCGCTGCTGCTGTCGCTGATCGTGCGGTTTGAGCCGCTGGTTTGACCGATAATGACCGTCCCGGCGTCGGTGCTCAGGTCGCGTAACACCTCACCGGTGCGCGGATCAATGACGATCTCGCGCCCGGTCTTGCCGCGCTCAGCGGTGATCCGCACCCGACCAAGCCAGGTGCGCGAAACTTTGATCTGGCCATAGCCAAAACCGCGCAACTGGCGCGATACGGCCTCGGCTGCGGTTTCTGCCTGTGCGGCCTGCGCACAAAAGACAGTCGCGCAAAGACCGGTCAGAAAGACCCGTCGGTCCATTTTCGTCCTCCCGGCCCAAGGCGTCATGCCGTTACAGGGCCCGATAATTGCAAGATGAACTATGCCCGGCGCAAGAGGCGCCGGGCAAGGGGGCAAACAGCTTGAGATCAGTGATCGCTGGAATTGTCTCCGCTATCACCGGAGTCGCTTCCGCCATCATGCGACGAACCGCCATCACTATGCGAGTCGCTCTCGTGATCGGCCCCATCGTCGGAATGATCCGAGCCGCTGCCTTGCGATGCGCCCATGCCATGATCGTCGTCCGATCCGTCGTGCCCTTCCATGTCGTCGTCCGCCATGGTCTGAGTGGTCTCAGACACCTGCATGCGCTTGGTAGCGCGCACTTGGCTCATTTCTTGGTTCATGATCTTGCCGGTGACACGATCATAGGTCACCTCGATCTTGGAACCATTGTTCACGCCTTCCGCCTTGACCTGCGTAGCACCAACCTTCACCTCGACATTGGTGAACCCATTGGCGGCCAGATTGTCGGCGATACCTTGGACCGAAACCTCTGCCTGCGCCGAGGCGACAAAACCCGATGCGACGACAACCATGGCGCTCAAAGTTGCAGATAAAAATTTCATCATACTCTCCCTAAACAAGCGCCCCGAATGAGCGCCAACACGGAAAATATTGGGCGTTCACGGAACCGCGATCTATGGACCAGAAGGCTTAGATTGCGCCTTTATCCCTCTGGGCTAAGCCGCATAACCTCAGGGTTACGCCCGACTGATCAGACCTGCATCTCGAATTACAGATGCTTGGCGACGGCAAAGATGCCCTTGCCGCCCCGCCCGCACATGTTCATCACGATGATATGGTCGCGCGGCAGATCGCGCGCGATCTTGAGCACAAGGGTCAGCGCGTGGCTGGGTTCCAGCGCGGGAATGACCCCTTCCAGACGGCACGAGAACTGGAATGCCTCCAGCGGCTCGGCGTCGGTGATATTCACATATTCCGTGCGGCCAGTGTCATGCAGCCAAGTGTGAGGCATTATTGCAGAACTCGTCGTCGGGACGAGTTCCCCCCCTTCCCCCGAGATCTTAGGCCACGCGTTCGATCTCGGCCCGGCCGAGGGCGTTGAAGCGGTTTATGAGGGCGATGCGGATGTGGATTTCTGCAGGCTGACGGTTGGAGTCTCGTGATACGATCCTTTCTGCGAAGGATTTAAGGCCGCGCATCCGCTGCCCGCAGCGGTTTGCCTGCAAACCATGAGAGGGTTCGCCTCGACCCGACTTCGGATGTGGTAGCAGGACCATCGTTTCCAGATCGCCCGCCCGAAGCGTCGGGTCGCGCGGAGGATGTCATTGCGGGGCGCAGGCGTTGTCCGCGATTGGTCCGAGCACAATGCCGAGCGCGGCAGGATAACCCACCTTCCAGAGACGTCCGTTCTTGCGGATGGGTATGATGGCGGCGCCGCCACGCGCGAGGAATGCGGCATGGCCGCGACGGGGTGAAAGGCGTCTTGGAAACGATCCAGTGGATCGTTTCAGCCCTGAACGGGCGGAGCCCTGGGTCAAAGGCCCCATCCATCGCCCGAGAGGGCGCCATCGCCCAGGAACTTGATCCCCGGGCTGTCCACCAGCAGGTTCAGGGGCCCCGGCGACCGGCGGTTCGAGATGCCGACGGTGATGCTCTTTTGCCCGCGGCTCAGGGTGGAAAAGTCGGGAACCGGCCAATCCAGCTCTGCCATCTGCAGAATGCTCGACACCATCCCGCCTTGCCATGGTCACTCGGACCAGTGGCGTTCCCATGGCTCGATCTGCCGACGCGGCAGGCCGAACAGCACCTTCACCATCAGGCAGAACTGGAGCGCGGCATCGGAGAATACAGGTGGTCGGCCTGGACGCCCGGACTTGGGGCCGAGCCACTTCATGTCTTTGTCGAACCAACCTCTCACACATGCAAACATGTGTTGCCGGCCAACGGATCAACAGCGACCCGCGCCGCTTCAGGGCTTCGCTATAGGACTTCCAGTTCGTCGTGCGGTAGCGGCCTGCTTCGGGCTTGCTCATGCCGAGCCTGTTAACCTACCGGATTCGCAAGGTGAAACCTTCCGGCGTCGAGTTCTGCAACAATGCCGGTCGCAGGATTTCTTCAAGGTGCTGCTTGGCGGGTTTGGCGCGCACGATTGTATTCATGCGCGTCTCGACCTCGGCTACCGCAAGCGGGAGGAGCCGACGGGCACGAACCGCGAAATCGCCCCGGAAGAGGCTCAGATCGTGCGCCGGATCTTTCGCGAAACGGCCGAGGATCGCTCGGCTATGGCGATTGCAAAAGGGTTGAATGCAGATTGCATCCCGGCACCCAAAGGCGGCACTTGGGAGCCATCGACGATCCGTGGCCGCAAAGATCGCCAGGAAGGCATTTTGAACAACCGCCTCTATATCGGCGAGGCCTCGGCCTGCAAATTCGGCCGCCGCGACCATCCCGAGACCGGTGCGAAGGCCGTCTATTCGACCGAGGAAGACATGGTGCAGAAAACCTTCGAAGAACTGCGGATCATCCCGCAGGATCTCTGGGATCAGGTGCAGGCCGAGCGCGCGACGCGCACGCGCCAAGTGGGGGCCTCGGGAAACCCGCAGGCGGCGCGCCGTTCGAAGCATCTTCTGAGCGGCTTGCTGGTCTGCGGCTGCTGCGGTGCACCCTATGTGAAAGTGGGTAGGAATCGCTTTCAGTGTCGCGAGGCCCGAAAGGGAGCCTGCAACAACAAGATCACGATCCGCCAGAACCGGATCGAGGCGCGTGTCTTCGACGCGCTGCGCGTGCTCGAAAGCACCGATTTCGCACTGCGATCAAGGCCGCGAAAGCGCAGCTGACATTGGCTCGCACGGCGCGCGATGGCATCATGCGCGCAATCGAAAAGGGAGCTGACTTTGCGGATTACAGTGCGCGCGACAAGGAACTCAAAGCCGAGATCACAGCGCTCGAAGATCGGATCGCGCATTTGGAGGCCCAGCAGGCCGAGAAAGACGCCACACCGCCCGACATCCCCGCGATCTTCGAGGCGGCGCTCCACGATCTCGAAGCGTTGCTCGGCGATCCCGATCTCGTCGCGCGCGCCAATGAAGAACTCGCGGCCTTTGTTCGAAGTATCACCCTCATACCGGACCCCAAGTCCAAAGACGGTTTGGCTACCGAGATCCACATGGATCTCGGTAGTTTGCGTTCGAGGGTATGAGATCGGGGATGAAGCGCAGGGGCAGTCGCCATGAGGTGCAATTGGGAAGCGCACGGGGCGGGTCACTGCCCTTTTGACACCCCGTTTGCAGGCAAGGAAAGCCTCGGCGCGCCAAGGTTGGGGGGCGCTGCCCCCGGCTTTGGCTGCCTCCCCCGGGATATTTTCAGAATTTGGAAGCTTGGACGCGTTTGTCCCTCCAAATTCGCGAAATATCCCGGGGGAGCGCGTTAGCGCGGGGGCAGCGCCCCCCTATCGCGCCAAGAGTTCCGCGAGCACCAGCGCCATTACCTTGGCACTGTCGGCCATATCGCTAATGCCAACCCATTCGTCGGGTTGATGGGCAAGTTCCAGCAGGCCCGGCCCGTAGGCGATACAGTTTTTCAGCCGTCCGATCCGGTCGATATGCTTTTGATCATAGGTGCCGGGGCTGACGACATAGGCGGCCTCGCGTCCCAGCACCGCCTCAATCGCGCTGGCGGTCGAGCGCACGATGGGGGCGTCGCGGTCGGTCATCGACGGCTGGACCTCAAACAGATCACGGATTTCGTAGGAAAATTGCGGTCTGCGCGCCTTTGCACGCTCCATCAGATTGGCGATTTCGGCTTTGACCTGCCCGATCTCTTCCTCAATCAGAAACCGGCGATCAATAATGATCCGGCAGCGATCAGCCACGCAGGGTGCGGGCAGGCCGGTGTAATCGGCGTCTTGTTCCGGTTCGCCGCCATGGATCGAGTTGATGTTGAGCGTAGAGGCGCGCGCACCTTCGGGGATCACCGGCATCTCGGTGTGTTTGTTGGCCAAAAGCGGAAACAGAGTTTTCTCCATCTCCTCAAGGACCACGCCCATGTGGCGGATCGCGCTGTCGCCCAGAAACGGCATTGAGCCATGTGCGATCCGGCCATGGGTTTCGATCTCGGCCCACCAGACCCCGCGATGGCCCAGACAGATCTGATCTTTGTGCAGCGGCTCGGGGATGATCACATGCTGCACGCGAGCGGGGTCGAACCGGCCCTGTTGTGCAAGATAGGCGACGCCACCAAAACCGCCGCTTTCCTCATCTGCCGTGGCCGAGATTTCAATCGCGCCCGCGAAATCGGGGCAGGCGGCGAGGAAGGCCTCGGCGGCGATGATCGAGGCGGCCAGCCCGCCCTTCATGTCACAGGCGCCGCGCCCGTAAATGCGATCGCCCTCGATTTGACCGCCAAACGGGTCACGCGTCCAGCCATGGCCCAGTTCGACCACGTCGTGATGCGAGTTGAAATGCACGCAGTCTCCGGGGCGCGCGCCGTCGATCCGCGCGACAAGGTTCCAGCGTGGAAAGCGGTCACTATCGCCGGGCGCATCCTTTGCGCGGATCAGCTCGGTCGTGAAACCGCGCGCTGCCAGCCGTGCCGCCAGATATTCGCAGATTTCCAGATAGTTGCGCCCCGGCGGGTTCAGCGTGGGGATCGCGATCAACTCCCGTGTCAGCGCCACCAGCGCGTCGCGGCGGTTGTCGATTTCAGCTTTTACTCGGGTGTTTAGATCCATATCGCAAGGCTAGACCCGCGAACGGGGCGCTCCAAGAGGGAAAACGCATGGAGTTTGCCCGTCGCACACGGTATCGAGAGGCAAGCCCGGCAAGCGTGTCGGGACAGGAGGAATGGAAATGAACCTGTTTTTGCTTTTCGCATTGGTGATTTGCGTGGCGGTCGGCGCGTGGCTGTCGAAATATGAATGGCTGAAACTGTTGGCCTTTGTCCCGATTGGAATGTTGCTGCCGGCCTTTTACATGACCGGCACGTCTTGCGGGGCGGGGTTTGTGATGCATTTGTCCAAACAGGCTGCATGCACGAATGGCTTTGCCCCGCGTGAGATGTTCGCGGCGACCTATGTGCTGGCCTTTGTGCCGGTCGCCGCTTCGGCCATCGCGATCAAGCTGATCCGCATGGCGAAGGCCGCGCGAAAAGGGTAAGTGGCTGGTTCGGCCAGCGTTTGGCGCGTAAGATTGGCGCATCTTGCAAGGAGCAGGGGCGATGTTTGGCTTTATCCGACTGGCGATTCTCGGTTTCATTGCGCTGAGCGTGATCTTCTGGCTGGTGCGAATTTATGCGCGATCGCTGCGCCGTGAGGCGCTGGAGGACGAATGGGCCGAGGCAGAGGCCGCAGGTGCCGCCCCCGGTCCGCGCGAAATCTATGTCGCGATCGGCTTGAAGAATTACGAACGCAGCCTGCTGCGCAAGCTGATCTGGCTGGTCTATATCGGGCCCATCGCACTGGTGGCGGGGCTTATCTATCTGGTGAATTACGCGTGAGGGTGAGATGCGCTATTTGAAATGGGGATTCTGGGCGGTTGTCGCGATCACCGTCTTCACCTTCCTGAGCTACAACCTGCCGCGCCATGACATCGTGCGCGTCGTGGGCACCGAAGTGCGTCGCGTCGATTTCGGCGAGAACTCGATCTTCTGGGCCGCCCCCGATGTCGGCACGGCGGGGGGAACCAGCCGGGATGTGCGCTTCATCAATACGGTGCGCGCTAATGGCAAGCCGTTGGTGTTTCGCAATGAAGACACCGGCTGGGGCTGGCCTCCCTATTTCAAGCTCGACAGTTCAAACCTTCAGGCACAGGCCGAATCATTGATTTCGACCAAGGCTGATCCGGTTTGGGTATCGGTCTCGCGCTATGGCTGGCGCTCGAATTGGCTGACGATCTTTCCCAATGCAGTCGGGATGAAGGTCGTGGCGGGCCCCGATGTGCGCATCATTCCTTGGGTGAATATCGTCATCTTGACGCTTCTGCTGGTGCTGATCTTGGTGATCCGCGCCATGTGGCGCCAATTCCGCGAACGCTCTATCGACCCGCTCATCGAGGATGCCGGCGAGGCTTGGGACGATGCCGAAGAGGGTGCAAAGGGTTGGTTTGACCGGCTGATGGGGCGCAAAAAGTAACCGCGATCGCGTCCCCAATGTCTTTTAGGCGGAATGCGCGCCTTTGGCCAAGCTGGCGACGAAGCTCAGAATTTCGGCTGTTGGCTTGCCCGCGCTGATTTCTTTGACGATGGCCGATCCCACCACGCAGCCATCGGCTACGCTTGCGATGGTCTGCGCGGCCTCGGGTGTGGTGATGCCAAAGCCCACGATCACGGGCAGGTCCGTTTTGGCCTTGATCCGAGCGACCTCGGGGCCGACCTCGCCAGCTTGCGCCGCTTGCGCGCCAGTGATGCCGGTAACCGACACATAATAGACAAAACCCGATGTGTTCTGCAGCACCTTCGGCAGGCGCGCATCATCGGTGGTGGGCGTGGCCAGCCGGATAAAGTTGATCCCGGCGGCCTGCGCGGGAAGGCACAGCTCGCTGTCTTCCTCGGGGGGCAGGTCGACCACGATCAGCCCGTCAATCCCGGCCGCTTTCGCATCCGTCAAAAAGCGATCCACGCCGCGGCTGTAAATCGGGTTGTAATACCCCATCAGCACGATTGGCGTGGTGTCATCGTTTTTGCGAAATTCGGCCGCCATATCGAGTGTCTTTTGCAGCGTCTGCCCGCCATCAAGCGCGCGTTGCCCGGCCAACTGGATCGTCGGGCCATCGGCCATCGGGTCGGTGAAGGGCACGCCCAGTTCGATAATATCCACGCCCGCGCCCGGCAGCCCCTTCATCACCTCAAGCGAGGTTTCCAGATCGGGGTCACCCGCCATGATATAGGAAACAAAGGCCTTCTTGCCCTGTTTTTTCAGCGCGGCGAATTTGGCGTCAATGCGAGTCATGGCGTCCCTCTGGTCAATCCCAAGGCGGTTTGCGCCATGGGGGAGAGAAAATCAATGGGCTGCGCGTCTGGCTTGCGCAAAGGCTGGGCAATGAATAAGAAACGCCAAGCCGCAATCAGGAGGGCGAAATGGGTTTCAAGATGGGTATCGTGGGTCTGCCGAACGTGGGCAAATCGACCCTGTTCAACGCGCTGACCAAGACCGCAGCAGCGCAGGCGGCCAATTTCCCCTTCTGCACGATCGAGCCGAATGTCGGCGAGGTCGCGGTGCCCGATGCGCGCCTTGAAAAGCTGGCGGCGATTGCGGGGTCGAAAGAAATCATCCCCACGCGGATGACTTTCGTCGACATCGCCGGTCTGGTGAAAGGCGCGTCCAAGGGCGAAGGTCTGGGGAACCAATTCCTGGCCAATATCCGCGAAGTCGATGCGATCGCCCATGTGTTGCGCTGCTTTGAAGATGATGACGTGACCCATGTCGAGGGCCGTGTCGATCCCGTCGCCGATGCTGAAACCATCGAAACCGAGCTGATGATCGCCGATCTCGAAAGCCTTGAAAAACGGCTGGCGAACCTCGCGCGCAAGATCAAGTCGGGCGACAAGGATGCCAAAGACGCCGCGCGCCTGTTGGAGCAGGCGAAAGAGGCGCTTGAGGCGGGGCGTCCCGCGCGCACGGTTGAGGTCTCGGCCGATGATCGCAAAGCTTGGGATATGCTGCAATTGCTGACCGCCAAGCCGGTGCTGTTTGTGTGCAACGTCGAAGAGGCCAATGCCTCGGCGGGCAATTCCAAATCCGAAGCGGTGGCGAAAATGGCGGCCGAACAGGGCGCGGGCACGGTGGTGATTTCGGCCAAGATCGAGGAGGAGATCAGCCAGCTTGAGGCCGAGGAAGCCGAAATGTTCCTCGAAGAGATGGGGCTGCACGAGGCCGGTCTCGATCGTCTGATCCGCGCGGGCTACGAATTGCTTGGCCTGCAAACCTATTTCACCGTTGGCCCGAAAGAGGCGCGCGCCTGGACCATCCGCAAAGGCACGCTGGCCCCCGCAGCCGCCGGTGTGATCCACGGCGATTTTGAGCGCGGTTTCATCCGCTCCGAAACCGTGGGCTATGATGATTACATCGCGGGCAAAGGCGAAGCGGGCGCGAAAGAGGCGGGCAAATTCCGCGTCGAGGGCAAGACCTATGAGGTCAAGGACGGCGACGTGTTGCACTTCTTGTTCAACGCGTAAGGTTCATTTCTTCGCGCCTGCCTGCACCTCCTCAATCGCGTCCAGATCGACAAGTTGCCACGCCATGTCGGCGTTGCGATAGAGGCGCTTGCCCTTGTCGGGATAATCGCCCACGTCATGGGGCAGGCGCTGACCGACTACAATCAGGCGCAAAACCTCGCTCCCGCTGTTGAGAATCGTATGCGCCGCGCCGCCCGCACGATAGCCGATGAAATCACCCGGGCCGATCGGATGCGTCGCCTCGCCGATCCGCGCCGTGGCGCTGCCCGATAACACGAAAATCGCCTCATCCTCATGGTGATGGGCGTGAAATTCGGTGCTCTCGCAGCCGGGCGCGACCTCGATGATATGCACGCCGATGCCGGTCAGCCCGGTCATATCGCCCAAGCTCTTGTTGATCCGCCGCGCGTTAGGATTGAGAAAATGCGTCTTGGCGAGCCCTGCCATCGCCGAGATCTCCTCGGCGCGGATCAGATAACGGTCTTCGCTCATCGCCCCCCCCCTTTCATCTAGCTAAAAATACTCCCGCCGGAGGCTCCACCCTACCGGGTCGCGATCCGTTCGAGAATAGCGGACACATCATGGCCTGCCATCGCACCGGTCGTGCGCCCCGCCTCGCCAGAAATGCGCGTGGTGACAAAGGCGTCGGAAACAGCTGCGGGGGCGTGGCGGATCAAAAGCGAGGCTGTCAGCAATAGCGCGAGTCGCTCGACAAACCAGCGCGCCTCGGCTTCGGGCGGCAGCGCAGGCCAGCGCGCGACATGCGCCTGAAGCGCCGCGTCATAGCGCGGATCGCTGCCGCTGGCGGCCGCCAATTCGACGCGCAAGACCTCTGCGGCCAGCGGTTCGCGCGCTAGCGTGCGCAGGATGTCGAGACAAATCACATTGCCCGAACCCTCCCAAATGCCGTTAAGCGGCGCCTCGCGATAGAGCATCGGCATCGGCGTATCTTCGACATAGCCCATGCCGCCAAGCGCCTCCATCGCCTCATAGGTGACGATCGGGCAGCGCTTGTTGCTGAGATATTTCGCCAAGGCGACTGCGATCCGGGCAAAGGCGCGATCCTCGGGCGTTGGGCCGTCATAGGCGCGCGCCACTCGCAGCCCCAGCGCCAGCGCGCCTTCCCAATCCAGCGCCAGATCGGCCAGAACGGCGCGCATCAGTGGCTGGTCGATCAGTCGGTGTTGAAAGGCGCTGCGATGGGTTGCCCAGTGATGGGCCTCGACAATCGCGGCGCGCATCAGCCCGGCGGGCGCCATCGCGGTATCAAGGCGCGTGTGATGCACCATTTCGATGATTGTAGCGACGCCGCGCCCTTCCTCGCCCAGCAGATAGGCCTCGGCCCCCTCATATTCGATCTCGGCCGAGGCATTGGCGCGATTGCCCAGCTTGTCCTTGAGGCGCTGAATACGGATCGCGTTGCGCGCGCCCTCCAGCCAGCGCGGAACGAGGAAACAGCTCAGGCCAGCGGGCGTTTGCGCCAGTGTCAGGAATCCGTCCGACATCGGCGCCGAGCAAAACCACTTATGCCCGGTAAGCCGCCAGTGATCGCCTGCGGGTTCGGCCCGCGTCGTGTTGGCGCGCACATCCGATCCGCCCTGCTTTTCCGTCATCGCCATACCCAGCGTGACACCCAGCTTTTCGCGCACCGGGCGCAAGGAGGGATCATAGCGGCGCGTGGTCAGTTTTGGCTGCCAGATTGCGGCGAGATCGGGTGAGGCGGCCAGCGCCGGATAAGCCGCATAGCTCATGGTCATCGGGCAGCAGGTGGAGGGTTCGACCTGCGAGGCCAGATAGACCATCGCGGCGTGGGTCGTATGGCCACCGGGCGTGCCCTGCCACGCGGTGGCGCAATAGCCAGACGCGATGCCAAGGTCGAGGAATTGGTGATAGGCGGGATGGAAATGCACCTCGTCCAGCCTGCGCCCCCCGGCATCGAACAGATGCAATTTCGGCGAGCAGGTATTGGCGTCGCGGGCGGCTTGGCGCATCTCGACCGTGCCCAAGGCTGCGCCATATTCGGCAAGGGGCGCGGGTTGACCACCCTCGCGGGCAATCGCCTCGCGCAGCGGCGCATCGCTGGCCCAAAGGTCCGTGTTGCCGCGCGGGGGAGGCTGGTTCTCGACGCGGTGGGTGGACAGGTCGGCGCGGGGGGCGGGCGTGGTCATGGTGAATTCCTCCTGCCCAAAAGATAGGGCGCAAGCGGATGTGAAGCGAGTAAAACACATGTGCAGGGCTTTTCAGCGCGCCCTGCGCCCCTAGATCATGCTCGAAAGGGAGTGCGATCATGAGCAAATGGCAAAAATCCGAGGCAGCGCTGGCGGCGCTGACCCCCGAACAATTCCGCGTCACCCAACAAAACGGCACTGAGCGGCCGTGGACGGGCGAATATACCGAAAACGAGGCGCGCGGCATCTATGTGGATCTGGTGTCGGGCGAGCCGCTTTTCGCGTCCTCGACGAAGTTTGAATCTGGCTGTGGCTGGCCATCCTTCACCAAGCCGCTGGTGTCCGATCACGTTGTCGAGCTGCGCGATGCCTCGCTTGGGATGGTGCGCACCGAAGTGCGTTCCAAGAACGGCGACAGCCATCTGGGCCATGTGTTTCCTGACGGGCCGCGCGATCAGGGGGGCTTGCGCTATTGCATCAACTCCGCCTCGCTGCGCTTTGTGCCGCTCGAGGAGATGGCGGCCGAAGGCTATGGCGATTGGATTGATCAGGTCGAATAGGCCGCGGACCTTTACCTTACATCGGTGCTCTGGCAGGGTCGCGCGAAACGAACAGAAGGGACGTGCGAATGCGCAAGCTGGAACTGGGCCGCAGCGGAATCATGGTGTCGGAAATCTGTCTCGGGTCAATGACCTGGGGCACTCAGAATTCGCAAGCCGAAGGGCATGCTCAGATCGACATGGCACTGGAGCGGGGGGTGAATTTCATCGACACCGCCGAGATGTATCCGGTCAATCCGGTGCGCGCCGAGACGGCGGGCGATACCGAGACGATCATCGGCGCCTATCTGGCAAAGCGCGGCAAGCGCGACGATCTGGTGATTGCGACCAAGATCACCGGTGAGGGCAGCAATGCGGTCCCGGGCGGGCCTGCGATCTCGCCCGAACGGATCCGTCAGGCGGTGGATAGCTCGCTGAAACGGCTGCAAAGCGACTATATTGATCTTTATCAGCTGCATTGGCCCAATCGCGGCTCGTATCACTTCCGTAAATCATGGCGCTTTGATCCCTCAAAGCAGCCCTCGAAAGAGGCTGTTCTGAACGATATGGAGGCCTGTCTGGCCACGCTGAACGATCTGGTCAATGAGGGCAAAATTCGCGCGGTTGGCCTGTCGAACGAGACCGCTTGGGGCACCGCGCAATGGCTGGCATTAGCCGCGGCAGGCAAGGGGCCGCGGATGGAGTCGATCCAGAACGAATATTCGCTGATGTGTCGCTATTACGATCTTGATCTGGGGGAATTGGGCCAACAGGAACAGGTCACGCTGCTGGCCTATTCGCCCCTTGCCGCCGGTATTCTGAGCGGAAAATATTCCGGCGATACCACGCCTGAAGGCACCCGTCGTGCGTTGAACCACAATCTCGGCGGGCGCGCCAATCCGCGCGCCTTCAACATTGCCGATGCCTATGTGGCGCTTGCGCAAGAGGCCGGGCTGAACCCGATCACGATGGCGATTGCCTGGGTGATGAGCCGCCCGTTCCCGTCGATCCCGATCATCGGATCGACTTCGCTGGCACAGCTTGGGCCAAATCTGGATGCTGCTGATCTGACGCTGCCCAAAGAGCTGCTCGACAAAATCGCGGTGCTGCACCACGACCTGCCGATGCCCTACTGATGCGCGCGGCGATCATGATCATGGCCGTGGGGCTCGCTTTGGCGGGCTGCAAGCCATTTGATGGTTTGGGCGGATCTGACACCAGCGCGCAACTGCCGCTTGTGGGGCAAGAAAAACAGGACGCCGAAAAGTTCAACTGCGTGGCCAAGGGCGGGACTTGGGCGCAATATCAAAGCGGTTTTCTCTGTCAGCATGAGACGCGCGACAGTGGTAAATCCTGTCACTCTGCAAGCGAGTGCGAGGGGGCGTGTCTTGCGCGCTCTGGCACCTGCGCGCCCGTGACGCCGCTTTTGGGCTGCAATGAGGTCATAACCGAGGCGGGCTATCCGATGAAAACATGCGTCAACTGATATGGGTTTTGATCGGCGTGGCCGCGCTGGCAGGGTGCGCGCCCGAGCCCTCGACAAGCCTGCGCGACCCCAAAGCGCTGATCTCATCTGCGTCGCTGTTTGACAGCGCACGATTTGGCGGCACGTGGCAGGTGGTTGCCAGCGGCGTGCCCGGCTGTTCGGGTCAGCAAAACTGGGCGTGGGACGGCGTGGGCGCCTATCACGTCACCGGTACGGCCTGCGCCCTCAGCGCCCAAACGGTAGATGAGCGCGTTGTGCTGACGGGGCCGGGCGGGCGTCTGGCGGCGCGCACCGGGTTCGGAGGGGAGCCGATTTTCGTGATGTGGGTCGATCAGGACTATCGGATCGCGGCGCTCGGCACACCCTCGGGGCGCTGGGGCATGATCTTGTCGCGCCAATCCCCCGCGCGGCCCGATCTGTTGAAAGCGGCGCGCGAGGTGTTTGATTTTAACGGCTATGATCTGGCGAAAATCACCCCATGACCGCAGCGCCCGCGCATCTGTGGGTCTGGGTGACGCTGTTTGCCGCAGCGGTGCAAACGTTCCGGTTCATGCTGCAAAAGCTGCTGGCAGGGGCACAGCTTTCGGTGGGCGGGGCCACGTTTTCGCGGTTTCTGTTTGGCTTTCCGCTTGCGGCGCTGGTTGCCGTAAGCTTCCTTGGTCTGACCGGCACGCCTTGGCCGCATCTGAGTGCCGCGTTTTGGGGTTTCATCCTGGCAGGCGGCGCAGCACAGGTGGCGGCCACCTTCCTGACTGTGGCGCTGTTTTCGATGCGCAATTTTGCGGTCGGGGTGGCCTTTACCAAGACTGAGACGGTGCAGGTCGCGCTATTTTCCGCAGTCCTTCTGGGCGAATGGGTGGGGCCGCTGGGCTGGCTTGGTATCCTGATCGGGATGGTGGGCGTGCTGTTGCTGACCAAGCAGCCCGGTGTGGCACGGATCAATCTGCGCGCGGCGGCCTATGGTGTGGGCGCGGGGGCGCTGTTTGGGCTGTCCTCGATCTGCTATCGCGGTGCCACGCTCGAGCTACACCCGCTGGAGTTTTTTGCCCGCGCGATCATCGCGCTGGCCTGCGCCACTTTCGCGCAAAGCATTGGCATGGGGCTGTATTTACGGCTGCGTGAACCCGGAGAATTGCGCCGCGTTCTGGGCGCTTGGCGGCGCACGGTGCTGGTGGGAATTGCCGGAGTGCTGGGCTCTGCGGGGTGGTTTACCGCATTTTCGTTGCAAAACGTGGCTTATGTGCGCGCGCTTGGGCAGGTGGAAATCGTGTTCACGTTGCTCGTCTCGGTGTTGGTGTTTCACGAACGGCTGCATCGGCGCGAGGGGTTTGGAATCGCGCTTGTCGTGGGCTCGCTGGTGGTGATCGTGCTGGCGGGAACGCGCTAGGCGCCGATCCGGCGAAACTCTGACGCAGGACCGCGATTGTCGAAAAACGGCACGCTGGCAGGCGTTGCGATCGCGTGATCGGTTTGCAAAAGGGCCGAGATTTCGGCCAGCACCACCTCGGTGATGAAGGGCAGGTTGAGCGCGCGCGCCTCGGTAAGCGGCACCCAATGCAGATGAGACAGCTCATCGCAGGCGCGTGAGAAATCATCAGGGTCACCCCAGATCGCGCCCGCATCCACCAGAAAGAACCGTGCATCAAAGCGGCGCGGACGGCCCGGAGGCGTAATCGCGCGAAACACGAAACGCAGATCGGCGGCTGAGGGGAGAAATCCGAGATCGGCGAAGCCTTGCCAGTCGGAGGGTACGTCGGCGGGCCAAGGCGCGCGCTGGCCAAGGATCATGCCGGTTTCTTCCCACAACTCACGCAGGGCGGCAGCGGCCAAGGCAGGGGCGATGCCGTCAGGCGCGTCGGCCTCAAGGCGGCTCGCATCGGTTTCAGGCAAGGGCGCGGCCAGTGGCACTGCCCAATCGCCATGATCCAACGCTCCGCCGGGAAATACATATTTTGAGGGCATAAAGGCCGCGCCTGCGCCCCGCTGCCCCATCAAGACGCGCGCGGGGCTGTCGGCCTCACGGCGCAAAACGATCACACTTGCAGCGTCGCGCAGCGCTGTTTTGTCGAGCGGCGGCGCGAGGGTGGCGTCAGTCATGCACAATCTCGCTTTCGCCAAAACCATGCATCCGGCGCGACCACTGGATGGCCACCATCAGCCCCTTCATGCGCGGCAATAACACCAGCGACAGCACAATCGTGGCTGTGCCGAAAAGTGCGATCATTTGCCAAGGTTCCGGACGGTAGGCAATAAAGGCGGCGGCCATCAGCGGCAGCATCAAATGCCCCACGATCAGGATCGTCAGATAGGCCGGCCCGTCATCGGCGCGTTGATGCGACAGGTCTTCATGGCACTTTGGACAGGTGTCGCGCACCTTCAGATAGCCACTTAGGACACGACCCTTGCCGCATGCCGGACAGCGACATGCCAGCCCGCGCAGCATCGCGCGCCCGATCGGGCGGTCGTCAACAAAGTCATCCTCATACATACCAACTCTCCCGCCCAGCATTCTCCTGCAGGCTGCGTGACCCAATATGGCGCTGATCGGCGCGCTTGGGAAGCCTCGCTAAACGTTCACGGCTGCGTGATGGCGCGCGATTGGGCGACGGAAGCGTGTGAATGGCGCGTTTGTCTTGCATCGACGGCAAGAAATACGCCGTCAAACCGATCCAAATGGAGAGTAAGCAATGAAACTTATGAGCAGAAAAACCATCATCGCAGCCCTTTTGGCAGGCACCAGCCTTGCATTCACCTTGCCCGCAATCGCGCAAGATCAAGCGACGACCACGGATCAGGCACAGGCCGCAACGCCCGCAACCCCGCCCAAAGCTGGGAAACGCCCGATGATGAAAGATGGCGGTTTCTTTGGCTTTGCCATGAACGAGGTGGATACCAATGGCGATGGCGCGATCTCGCTGGAAGAGATCCAAGCCAAACGGGCGGCGGATGCCAAGGCCCTGGATGCCAATGGCGACGGTATGATCTCGAAGGATGAGTTGGTCAATTTTGAGCTGGCCAAGGAAAAAACCCGGATCGAGGCGCGTGTGGCGCAACGGTTTGCCGCCCAAGATGTCAATGGTGACGGGGAATTGTCAGCCGCAGAGTTGATCGAGCGCCCGCTGCCGATGCAGATGTTCCAGCGTATTGATCGCAACAATGACGGCGTGCTGAGCGCAGATGAATTGCAGGCGGCGCGCAAGATGATGCGCCAGCGTATGGGCGATGATCGCAAGCACAGCGGCAAGCACGAGCGCGGTGGCCACGGCAAGATGGGCCAACACGGCAAGATGGGCCAACACGGCAAGATGGGGGGACATGGCAAGATGGGCGACCGTGACGGTAATGGCCCGAAAAATGGCCCTGATGGCAAGCCTTGGCAGCAACCCGACGGTAACAACTGATCCGTTTTGCGGGGACCAATCGCCGGGAGCGCCAAGCGCGCTCCCGGTGTTTTGCCTCGATTGCGCGACCACGAAATCCGCGCTAGGCGTTTGGCGGAAGAGATATGGCGCTTGATGCGATGAATGACAGGTCCGACGAAGCTCTGCTGGAGCTGTACGCCGAGGGTGACCCGGCGGCCGCGCGTGCTTTGACGCTTCGGCTGGGGCCGTTGGCCTATCGTTTGGCGATGCGGATGTTGCGCGACGGGGCCGAGGCCGAGGACGTCGCCCAAGAGGCGTTGTTGCGGCTGTGGAAAATCGCACCAGAGTGGCGCACCGGGGAGGCCAAGGTTTCAACCTGGCTCTACCGGGTGGTTAGCAATCTGGCGACAGATCGGCTACGCAAGCGGCGCGGAAGCAGTCTCGACGACGCTCCGGAGGTCGCCGATGACAGCCCCTCGGTGCTGGATGAGATGATGCGCCGCGACCGGATGGCGGCGCTGGACGCGGCTTTGGCAGAACTGCCGGAACGCCAGCGGCTTGCGGTGACGCTGCGACATATTGACGGTTTGTCCAATCCCGAGATCGCGGAAGCGATGGAAACCGGGGTTGAAGCCGTAGAAAGTCTGACAGCGCGTGCGAAACGCGCTTTGGCAAAGCTGCTGGCTGGGCGGCGCGAAGAATTGGGGTTTGGCGATGACTGACAAGAAATTGGATCGCGAGACAATGCAACGTCACGAAGACGCGCTGGTGGATGCGCTATTGGCGCAGGCCAAAGACGAAATCGGTGACCCGAACCCTGCCTTTCTAGCGCGGGTGATGGAGAGCGCCTTGGAGGTGCAAGCCGGTTTTGATCTGCCCGCAGCCGCTGCCCAATTGCCGCGCCAAGAGCGTGCGCGTGGTTTGGGCGTCTTGCAGGCGCTGCGTTCGGTCTTTGGCGGCTGGGGCGCGATGGGCGGGCTGGTCACGGCCGGTTTGGCGGGGCTTTGGATTGGCTTTGTCGGCGCGGATCAAATGGGGACGCTGACCTCAAGCTACTGGCAAGGCAGCGAAAATCTCGGCACAGTCAACTTGATGCCAGTGAGCGAGACGCTCGCTTTTGTGGATGATGGAGGGTTTTGATGGCCGTGACGGGGGCTGGAAATTGCCGCGGGCTGCGCTGGGCGTTGATCGGGTCGGTCACGCTTAACCTGCTGATTGTCGGGGTGATTGTGGGCGGCATCATGGGACATCAGCGCCATCCGCCGCGCGCGGTGGTGCGCGATGTGACGCTTGGGGCCTTCACCGAGGCGCTGAGCAAGGAAGACCGCGATGCGCTGCGCAAATCGGCGCAGAAGCGTGGCAGTGAGTTTCGCGATATGCGGCGTCAGTCGCGTGCCGATATGATTGCGCTGATCGACGCGCTGGCGATCACGCCGTGGAATCGTGACGAGGTCGAGAAAATTCTCGCCCGCCACCAGTCCCGCACGGCTGCCCGGGTGCAGATTGGCGATACGCTGATTTTTGAGCGCATTGAGGCGATGACCGCGCAGCAGCGTCAAGCATTCGCGCAGCGCTTGCAGCAGGATGTGCAGCGTTTGGACAATCGTCGTGATCGCAATGAGAAGCGCGAGCGCCAAGGCGCGCCGCTTGCGAATGGCGCGCCTGACTGAGGCCCACTCACTCACACATCAACGCCCGGTTTTGCAAACCGGGCGTTTCGCGTCGTCTCAGGCGGCAGTGCCAGCCCGGGCCACGCTGACCTGATTGCGCCCGGTCGCCTTGGCGCCCAGCAAGGCGGTATCTGCCTGATCGACCAAGAGCTGAGGGTTGTCGCGGGTTGTGCCGCCAATGGCCAACCCGATGGAGATCGTCACCGAAAGAGTGCGCCCGTCAAGCAATTGCACCGGGGTGCTTTCGATCACTTGGCGCAAGCGTTCCGCCGCTGCGCGCGCCTCTTCCAGCGCGGCGTCGGGCATCGCTACCAAAAACTCCTCGCCGCCGATCCGGGCGATCAGATCAACCGCGCGCAGATTGGTGCGCAGCCGTGAGGCGACCTCTGTAAGCACCTCATCTCCGGCGGTATGGCCAAAGGTGTCGTTGACGGATTTGAACCGATCGAGATCAAGCAGCATCACCGCAAAGGGACGCTTGGTGCGCAGCGCATGTTCGGCCAGCCGCGCCAGATGGGTGCTGGCATAACGGCGGTTATAGAGGTCGGTGAGCGGGTCGACCATTGCCAGTCGCAGCCCCTCATCCAGCGTTTCGCGCTGCCGTTCCAGCGCCCGTTTGCGGCGCAATTGGCTGTGCAGGCGCAGCGCGGTTTCCTGCGCTGCAAAGGGCGACGAAATATTGGTGAAGGCAAGATCATTGGCGCCCAAATCAAGGGCGGTGGCTTGCGATTCAACGGCGCTGGGGCTGGTGGCGATGACAATCACCGCATCGCGCGTTTCAGAGCGCGAGCGCAATTCCGACATCAGTCGTAACCCTTCGCTCGGTCGTGCCAGATCTGCCTCGATCATGAAAATATCGGGCGCGGCAGTGCTGCTTGCGCGTGCGAGCGCCTTTTCCTGGCTGAGCACCTCAATCATGTCGTCAGGCATCTGTTGGCTGAGCGCGTTTTTCCAGCGCAGCGCCATTTCAGGCTGTGCGGCGATCATAGCAACGCGTGCGGGCGAGGTGTATTCGTTGCGCGCCTCGGCAAAGCCAAGTTCGCGGCAGGTCGCCTCACGCAGGGCGAATTCGGCATCTGTGCCATGTTCACGCAGCAAGCTGCGCAACCGTGCGAGCATCAGCAATTCGTTGAACGGCTTGGCCAGAATTTCGTTGGCCCCCGCGCGCAAAAGATCCAAGCGCATTTCGGGCGTGGTATGCGTGGTCACGGCAACGACCGGGATACGCCGCGTCGCGGGGTCGGCACGCAGCCGTGTGATGACCTCAATCCCGGTCATATCGGGCAGATCTACATCAAGCAGGACCAGCCCGGGTTGTTCAGCGGCCGCGACTGCGAGCGCCTGTGCCCCGGAGGCCGCCTGACTTGTCGTATAGCGCGCACCCGAAAGCATCGCTTTGAGCACGATGCGATTCGTGGACACGTCATCAACGATGAGAATGGATCCCGCCATGGGTTCCTCTGCTACAAACCAAGACTGTTCGTCAGTCACTTGAAGATATAGAGCAATAAGTTAACAAAGCGTTTCGAATAGCAAGGGGGGCTCAATATGGGGCAAGAATTCGCGCATGTTCTTGCGATCCGCGCGCTGGGCTGGTTGGTGTCGCAAGAAACGCTGATCGACGGGTTTTTGGCCCATACCGGTGCGACGCAGGAGGATCTGCGCGCCCAGGCGGGCGATCCCGATTTCCTGTGTGGTGTGCTCGATTATATCTTGCTCAACGATCAGTGGGTGCTCGATTGCGCCGCTGATCTGGAGGTGGTCCCCGAAGAGTTGCCCGGAGCGCGCATGGTTTTGGGGCGCGGTGATCAGCGGCACTGGACCTGAGCAAGCCAAGCGGGCAGTCTGCGCGCAAACTGGGCAGGCCATGGTCTGAGCAGACCGCGGGCCGGGGAGGGCAAGGCGATGAACGCACAGAAAGTTCGGGCGATCCTGTTTGACAAGGATGGAACCCTCTTTGATTTCGATGCGACCTGGGGGGTGTGGGCGTGCGCGCAGCTGGCTGAACTGGCGCGTGACGAGGCTCATTTGAACGAATTGGCCGATGCGATTGCCTTTGATCTTGTGCAGGCGCGGTTTGATCCTGCCTCACCGATCATTGCGGGCACTGTGGCGCAGGCGGCGGATCTGCTTTTGCCGCTTTTGCCTGGGCGTGAGCGCGCCGAGCTGATTGTGCAGCTGGATCAGGCGGCTCAAGATGTGCCTTTGGTCGCCCCCGTGCCGCTTGCCCCTTACCTGAGCGATTTGCGCGCGCAGGGCCTGCGGTTGGGGATTTGCACCAATGATTCCGAGGGGACCGCGCGCGCGCATGCCGGTCAAGCCGGGGTGCTCGCGCTTTTCGACGTGATTATCGGTTATGATAGCGGGCATGGCGGCAAGCCGACACCGCGTCCGCTGCTGGCCTTCGCGGATCAGTTGGGGCTTGATCCGGCAACGGTGGTGATGGTGGGGGACAGCCTGCATGATCTGCACGCCGCACGCGCGGCCGGGATGCGCGCGGTGGCGGTATTGACCGGACCGGCCAAGCACGACGAACTGGCCCCAGAGGCCGATGTGGTCTTGGCCGATATTGGCGCTTTGCCCGATTGGTTGGCGCGGCTCAACACAGGAGGCTGCGATGCATAGTCGTTTACAGCACATCCTTTTAGGTGCTTTGGCGGGGCTCTTCTTCTGGGCCCTGCAAGAGGGTGGTTTTGCAACTGGCCTGCTGGGGGCGCGCGGAATTTTCACGCTCGCGATTGCGGGCACGGTGTTTTTCGGGACCGGTCTGGCGATGCTGGGGGAGATCGGAGCGCGAAAGGCGGGGCTTGCCGCCGTGTTGATCGCGATCCCGGCCACGCTGTTGGGGTGGTGGCAGGCGGGTGGACTTGTCTTTGGCGAAACGCTGATGGGGCAGATGGATTTCTCGATGTTGGCCCTGTTTGTGCTGGCCACTGTGCCGATGCCCTTTGCAATGGTGGTCGCGCAGCAAGGGCTCACACGGTGGGCGGATTATCCTGCGCTGTTTACCCATGCGTGGAATATCGTGGTGCGCTACGGCGCGGCTTGGTTGTTTCTCGCCGTGGTTTGGCTGCTGCTGTATCTGTCCTCGCAACTGCTGGAGAGCGTTGGCATTGACCTGTTGCGCCAGATTTTCCGACTGGACTGGCTGGCGCTTGGCCTGTCCGGGGCGGTGCTGGGGCTGGGGCTAGCCGTTGTGACCGAGCTGGAAGAGATGATCTCGCCCTTCTTGCTGCTGCGCCTGTTGCGGTTGTTGCTGCCGGTGGTGATGGTCGTGGTTGTGCTGTTCCTGCTGGGGTTGGTGCTGAATTCCGGGGCGATTGATGCCGTTGGATTCTCACATGCCACTACCTTGATCGCGATCTCTTTGGCCGCGATTTTGCTGGTGTCGGTCGCGGTTGAGCGAGAAGATTTTGAGGCCGTCGTCGCCCCGATCTTGCGGCTCTCGACGCTGGGGCTTGCGTTGATTTTGCCGCTGCTGGCAGCGGTGAGCGCGTGGTCGGCCTGGCGCTCCATCTCCGATCTTGGCTGGACTCCGGCGCGGGTCGCACAGAGTGTGCTGATTGTTCTGATCGCGGGGTATGGGATTGGATATGCCGTTGCAGTGCTGCGCGGGCGGAATTGGATGGCGCGGGTGCGCCGGGTCAATATCGCGATGGCTGTAGCTTTGCTTGCAATGGCGGTCGCGTGGCTGACGCCGTTGATTGATGCCAATCGGATTGCGACGAAATCCCAAATCGCGCGCTATGAGGCAGGGGCCATCCGGCCTACGGATTTGCCCCTTTATGAGATGGCGCAAAACTGGGGAAAGGCTGGGCAAAACGGAATTGCGACTCTGCGGACGCGGGCTTCGGGTGATCCGGCGCTGGCGCGTGCTTTGTCGTCTGTGGCGACGTTGAACGGCGCCGCGCAGCCCGATGTCGGGGCTGCGCAGCTTGCCGGTTTGCGTGCGCTGATTGCGCTGCCTCCCGGTGCTCCGGCGATCCCCGAGGCTTTGTTGCAGGCAATCGCCAAGGATAATGGATGGCCGCAGTCAGCCCTATGCACGCCCGGCACGCAGGCGCAGCCAAGCTGTGCCCTTGTGATGGCCGACCTGCGCCCTGATCTGCCCGGCAATGAGGCGATTCTGGTGCGCGACGATGGGTCTTACGCCCCCGTGCGTTTCTATTATCTCATGAAAGATCATTGGGTTGATGGCGGTGCGCTGCGCGCAATCTCTGGCAAGAATGGTACCATGGGTGCGGTGATTGCGGCGATTGCGCAGGGACAGTTCCAGATTGTGCCAAGCGGGATTTCTGCGCTGCAGGCGGGCGGGAAGACTTTGGTGCCTCAGCTCCGCTAACCTCAGATCTATTCGGGCTTTTTTAACTTGGAGTGCGTAGCATGGGCCATCGGAGGTGCTATGCTTGGACTGGTCAATCGCTCGATTCAGAATTTTCTGACCGACACGTTCGGTGAGGAAATTTGGCGCGCCGTCGCGTGTCGCGCCGAAGTCTCGCCCGATGGGTTTGAGCCGATGCTGAGCTATGAGGATGGCCTGACCGACAGGCTGCTTGATGCGGCCTGTCAGACTCTGGCGCGGCGTCGGTTTGACCTGCTCGAAGACCTTGGCACCTATCTGAGTACCCGCGAATCCGTGCGCAGGTTGCTGCGCTATGGCGGTCGAGATTACGTTGATTTTTTGCGCTCTCTCAATGAGTTGCAGGGGCGAACGCAGCTTGCGCTAGAGGATTTGAAGCTGCCAGAACTCACTCTGCACGGCCTTGGGGACGGTCATTATTCGCTTAGTGTGCATGGTGCGTCGCCGGGTTGGGGGGCAGTTTTCGCCGGGGTTTTGCGCGCGATGGCGGATGACTACGGAGCCCTTGTGCTCATCGATTTGATCGAGACTGTGCAAGAGAGCGCGCAGGGGGAGGCCCTTGAGGTGCGACTGCTTGATTCTTCTTATGCGCGTGGGCGCTCGTTCGATCTCTCTGATGCAGCGGGAGCAGAGATGTGAACGAATTGCAGCCACACACTTGTGAAGGTGATGCCGTGCCCTCAACTTCGGCCAAAGCGGCCTCGGACGCTGTCGCGAAACTCTTTGGTTCGGAACACGAATTTCGGCTGAGTCTGCCCATGCTTGGCGCGCTGCTGCCAATGTTTCTTTGGGTGGATCTTCAAGGCAAGATCCGTGCAATGGGGCCAACCTTGCACAAGGTTCTGGGTGGTCAGGCGCTGCTGGATCAACCCTTTTCCCGGCATTTTCGCGTGGGGCGTCGACAAGACCGGATTGAACCCTGCGCCGAGGCTGAAGGCTGTGATCGTACCGCTGTGGGGGGCAAAACGCGCGTGGGGGATTGCGGCGCTTCGCTGCTAACGATTGCCAATGAGCGCATGGTGCACCTGACCTTGATATCCCAACCAGCGATTGGCCTGCGCGGAGAGGCCTTTGCACTTGGCCCTGCGGGTAAGCATGGGACGTTGATCAACCTCAGTTTCGGATTTGATCTGCAGGAAGCTGTTGCGACATTTGCCCTGACCGAGCGCGATTTTTCGCCCGCCGATCTGGCGATGGAATTGCTCTATCTGCAAGAGGCGAAATCGCTGGTGATGCAAGAGTTGCGCGCGCTTACAGAGCGTCTCGATGCTGCGCGCAAACAGGCGGAAACGCAGGCCTTGACCGATCCGCTCACACGTCTGGCCAACCGACGCGCGATGGAGGGAGCTTTGGCGCAAGCGATTGCCGGGGCGGCACAAGGCGGCGCGCCGTTCACGTTGATTCAGATTGATCTCGACTATTTCAAATCGGTCAATGACACGCTGGGCCATGCTGCGGGCGACTACGTGTTGCTCGCGGCTGCGCGGATATTGCACGAGGAGATGCGCGCAGGCGATTTGGCTGGCCGGATGGGTGGCGATGAATTTTTGCTGCTTTTACGCGGCGTGATGACGCCAGAACAGGTCAAACACTTGGCGGCGCGGATCATAGATCGTCTGCAAGAGCCGAAATGGCACGAAGGGCGCGAGTGTCTGATTTCAGGTTCGCTTGGTGTGGTTATGTCGCTCGATTATTCTCCGCCCGAGATGGAGCGTATGCTTGTCGACGCAGATACTGCGACCTATGCCGCCAAAGAGGCTGGGCGAGGGTGTTGTCTGATGTATCGGGAGTTAGACGGGGTCGAAACTTAGGCGCCAAGCGGATCGCTTCTGCAGCGACAAACGCAGATTTCTCTTTCGTTTGCCCGTCTTGTTCGGCTAAGGGCAGCCTATGAGACAAGGGTTTCCCATCGCACGACCGGGGATGCGCATTGGCATTCTGGGCGGGTCGTTTGACCCCGCCCATAGCGGCCATGCGCTGATCACCCGCGAGGCGTTGCGACGCTTTAGCCTGGATCAGGTGTGGTGGATGATCAGCCCCGGCAATCCGCTCAAGCGTGCCGGGCCAGCGCCGATGGCGCAACGCATCGCTCAGGCCGCGCAGGTCATACAGGACCCGCGCGTCGTGATTACTGATATTGAGGCGCGAATTGGCACGCGCTTTACCGCCGACACGCTGGCGCATCTGCAAGCTATCTATCCGGGTGTGCGCTTTGTCTGGCTGATGGGCGCGGATAATCTGGTGCAGTTTGATCAATGGGATCATTGGCGCGACATCATGGATCGGGTTCCGGTGGGGATTCTGGCGCGCCCGGGTTGGCGGATGCGTGGACGCACCGCGCGTGCGGCGCGCATTTATGCGCAGTTCGAACTGCCCGCCCGCGCCGCCCATGCGCTTGGCGATATGCAGACCCCGGCGTGGTCTTTTGTGAACATACCGATGTCGCCGCTGTCCTCCAGCGCGATCCGGGCGCAGGGCATTTGGCCGCGCAGATAAGCGCCATGCCTGCTTGAAGCTGCGCTTGGCCCTGCGCTAGGGTTTGGCAGGTGCGCGTATGGGAATCAAAACATGATTAAGCTGTCACGGCGAAGAGTAATCAGAGGCCTTTTCGCGGGAACGGCGGTGATGGCGCTGCCATCGGGTCTGCGCGCACAAACCGCGATGGCGTCCAGTGCAGCCCTGATCCGGGGCGCGGGGCTGAGCGGCGATGTGGCGTTTGTGCTCGCGGATCTGCGCACGGGGCAGGTGCTTGAAAGCCGTGGTGCGAACAAGGCCATGCCGCCCGCATCGGCGCTCAAGACGATCACCTCGCTTTATGCACTAGAGACCCTTGGGTCGCAGTTTCGATTTGGCACGCATGTGATTGCAACCGGTCCGATTGTGGGTGGGATCATTCAGGGCGATTTGATCTTGGCAGGGGGCGGTGATCCGACTCTGAGTACCGATGATCTGGCAGCGATGGCCCAGCAACTGGCTGCGAAGGGCGTGCGCGGCGTGTCAGGGCGGTATTTGACGTGGTCGGGAGCCTTGCCGTACACGCGCGAGATTGCCGATGATCAGCCGATTTATGCGGGGTATAATCCGGCGCTTTCGGGGCTGATGCTGAACTACAACCGGGTGCATTTCCAATGGAAACGCGCGGGCAATGGTTGGGCGCTGAGCATGGATGCGCGCGGCAAGACCGCCCAGCCGCCCGCCTACACGGCCAAGGCAGCGATCGTTGATCGGGCCAAGCCGCTGTTTACCTATTCCGACCGAGGTGGGATTGAGCAATGGACCGTTGCCTCGAAGGCGCTTGGGCGTGGCGGCAGTCGCTGGTTGCCTGTGCGTGACCCGGCTGCTTATACGGGGGATGTGTTTCAGACGCTTGCGCGTGCCCAAGGGGTGCCGCTGCCCCAACCGCAAAGTATTTCGCTTATGCCCGGCGGGGATGTGTTGGTGACGCAGGCGAGCGACGCGCTGTCGCCACTGCTGCGCGCAATGATGAAATATTCAACCAATCTGACGGCCGAGGCCGTGGGTTTGACAGCGAGTGCGCGACAGGGTGCGGGGGGCTCGCTTGCGGCGTCGGGCAAGGCGATGGCAAATTGGTTGAGCGCGCGCACGGGCACCCGCTCGGCGCGGTTCACGGATCATTCGGGGCTGCGGGCCGACGCGAAAATTGCGCCCGGTGATATGGTCACGGCGCTGCGGGTATTGGGCGCGCCAATGGGGCTGCGGGTTTTGATGAAGCCTTTCAAGCTGCGCGATGCGAGCGGCAAACCGATGAAAACGCAGCCGTTTGCGGTGGATGCCAAGACCGGTACGCTGGATTTCGTTTCGACTTTGGCGGGCTATATGACGGCGCCAGACGGGACAGAGTTGGTCTTTGCGATTTTCACCGCCGATCTGGCGCAACGTCGGCGCACTCTGGGGCAAGAGCGCCCGCCCGGTCAGCGCGACTGGGTCAGACGCTCCAAGATATTGCAAAGTCAACTTTTGCAGCGCTGGGCGGCGGTTTACGGTGCTTGATCAGCCATTCACATAGGCCCACACGACCTCTTCAAGGCGGGGCAGCAGGTCTTCGTAGAGATGCGCAACGTCGAAAAGTGCTGTGTTTGACAGCGAGGTGTCCGCGGCTGCGGGCTCCAGCAGATAAATCAGATCGCTCCAGGCGTAATGTGCCTGCACCAAAGCCTCAAACGTGTCGGGCGCGGGCGGATCGGGCGTGTCTGTGGCAATTCCTCTGCGCAGGGCATATCCGGTTTTCTCAAACAAGTCGGTTTTCGTCCGGATTTGGCTGATATGTGCCTCGGCGCTGCCATTTGCGCCATGAGTCGCGGCGAGTAGGCAGATGTCCTTGATGATGGCTTGCGACAGCATGCGTTGCCGCCCGGCAAGTTTGATTTCCACAAGATGTGCACCTGATTGAGGCGCTTTTGCGCGTTCAAGCGCGCCCACCACCGATTGCGAGGTGGCAAGTAAGATCGGTTCGAGCCGGACAAGTCGGCCAAGCAGGGTCTGCGCGTCTGTTTTGTCAGCGCTACGCTGGTCCCGGATCTGGGTCGCCAGATTGCGATAGGGACCCCAGATCATCCGGCTTTCATGCAGCGCGATGCGTGCGAACACCCCATCGATCGGGGGCAATCCCATCGACGGGGCGCCCGTTTCCAGATGGTCTAGAGAGACACGAAACAGATCGAGCGATTGCGTGAGAATTTGGATCTGTCTTTCGCGGTCGATGCCGAGGGTGAGGAAGCAGGCCGCTGCGGTCATTCGCTGGCTCAGCAGCCGCTGGCGCCCCGCAATATCCATGCGCAGCTTGTCGATCTCATCTGCGCTGCGCTGTTGCGCGGCGACGGGCAGGGAAAGGCCGAGCGCAAACAGGCAAGTGAAAAACAAGCGGAGAAGGCGCATAGAAACCTCTGAAAACAAGTGTTGCAGAGGTTTCTAGCAAAGCCCGGTTTCGACGCGGTTAACGCGGCCTCAAAGCGTCATATGTCGCGCCCGCGCCCCGCGTTCGATAGCCACCGCATGCAGTCGGTCGATGGCCAATTCACTGCGGATTTCCTCGAGCATGCGCAGCTCGGTCTGGCGGATCGTGCCATCGGCGGCGGCCACATCGCAAGCCAGCGCATAGGCGGTTTCATACAGACGTTCGGGCAAGGCCGCACGGATCAGGCCAAACAGCGCCTCCAGCCCGTCTTCTTCTTCAAATAACGCATAGACCGATTTCGACACGCGTGCGGCGCGGTCGATGTCGTAGCTGGCAAAGATCGGCATGTGGTCGATGATGCGGTTGATTGCGATGAGTTCGGAGGTGGGCACATGCTCATCTGCGGCGGAAATGGCGACCATTACCGCGATCAGGGCGTCTTGGGACGAGAGCGAGGACAAAATATCGGGCAAGGGGAGGCTCCTGCTAGGGGTTCAGGGTGCAAATTATTGACTGTGAGCGCGCGCCGCAATAGGTGGGGCGCGAGTGGGCGCGATGGGCGCGCCGCGATGAGGTGTGCTATGACGAGCTTGCGTGACGCTGCGATGACTTCCAAGGCTTGGCCCTTTGAGGAGGCGCGTCGGCTGCTTAAACGCTACGAGAAGAAGGATCCCGAGAAGGGATACGTGCTGTTTGAGACGGGTTACGGGCCCTCGGGGCTGCCCCATATTGGCACGTTTGGCGAGGTTGCGCGCACCACGATGATCCGGCGCGCCTTCGAGGTGATCTCGGATATCCCTACGAAATTGCTGTGCTTTTCCGACGATATGGACGGAATGCGCAAAGTGCCGACGAACGTGCCCAATCAGGACATGCTGCGCAAGCACGAGCAAGAGCCGCTGACTTCGGTGCCCGACCCGTTCGGGGAATACCCGAGCTTTGGCGATCATAACAACGCGATGTTGCGCCGGTTCCTTGATACGTTCGGGTTCGAGTATGAATTCGCGAGCGCGACCGAGTATTACAAATCCGGCAAGTTCGACGACATGCTGATCCGTTCGGCGGAGCGCTATGATGACATCATGGCCATCATGTTGAAAAGTTTGCGCGAAGAGCGTCAGCAGACCTATTCGTGTTTCCTGCCGATCCATCCCGAAACGGGGCGCGTTTTGTATGTGCCGATGAAAGAGGTCAACGCCAAGAACGGCACGGTGACCTTTGACGACGAGGACGGGCGCGAATGGACGCTGCCGGTCACGGGTGGCAATGTGAAGCTGCAATGGAAGCCCGATTTCGGCATGCGTTGGGCGGCGCTCGATGTCGATTTCGAGATGTATGGCAAGGATCACTCGACGAACACGCCGATCTATGACGGGATTTGCCGGGTGCTGGGAGGCCGTGCGCCCGAGCATTTCACCTATGAGCTGTTCCTGGATTCCAATGGTGAGAAGATTTCCAAATCGAAAGGCAACGGGCTGTCGATTGATGAATGGCTGACCTATGCCTCGACGGAGTCCCTGAGCTATTTCATGTATCTCAAGCCGAAGACCGCCAAGCGGATGCATTTCGATGTGATCCCGAAAGCGGTGGATGAATACCACCAGCAGCTGCGCGCATTTCCCGATCAGGATGCTGAAAAGCAGGCCAATAATCCGGTCTGGCACATTCATGGCGGCCAACCGCCTGAAAGCCACATGGTTGTGCCGTTCTCGATGCTGCTGAACCTCGCAAGCGTTGCCGGGTCGAGCGACAAGGAGGGGCTGTGGGGGTTCATCAAGCGGTATGCGCCCGATGCCACGCCCGAAACCCATCCCGATCTGGATCAGGCGGCGGGCTTCGCAGTGCGTTACTTTACCGATTTTGTAGCCCCCGAGCGCCAGTTCCGCCTGCCCAGCGATCTTGAGCGCGCGGCAATCGAAGATCTGCGCAATCAATTGGCTGCCCTGCCCAAAACAGACTTGCATGTGCAGTTCGAAGACCCCGCAGATGCGTTGCAAACGATCGTTTTCGCCGTGGGCAAGGAGCATGGGTTTGAGCCGCTGCGCGATTGGTTCAAGGCGCTTTACGAGGTGCTATTGGGTGCCTCGCAAGGCCCGCGTTTTGGCGGGTTCATCGCACTTTACGGTGTTGATGAAACGATCGCGCTGATCGACCGGGCCTTGGCAGGTGAACTGGTCGCTTAACCCACAGCGAGACCACTATCAGAACCGCCCGTGCAGATCGCGCGGGCGGTTTTCGTTTGCGCGGCTCCCAAGGGACGGCGCACGGTGCTCTCAGCACTTCTTTAACCTTCTCCTCTAGCTCTTGTTGGGCCGAGGCGCGCGCTTCGGTCGATCCCCAGCACGAGTATCCCCAGGCCATGGCAGCCAGAGTGGAGCGATCCACGCGCCTGTGCCTTTGGGCCGATGCGCCGTGCCGGGTGGGCGGGAACAGGAACAAGAGGATTGCTGATGAACGTGGCGATTACCGATGGGCTGGTGTTGACCCCGCCCGCTTTCGATGAAGGGCTGGATCAATGGTCGAGCGAGAACGGCACGCCGGGCTCGACCACCTATGAGGATGCAGCGAATGCGGCCTTTGTGCCAGCAGATGCGGATTTTTCCGGCTGTCTGGAGCTGCTCAAGACACAGAGCACGCAAAAGCTGCGCGCAATGGTCAAAACGCCGATCCTGCCGGGGACCTACCTGAAAATCTCGGCGCGGATGAAGGCGATGAGTGGCAACCTGCCTTCGGTGCGGATTGCGGGTTATGCGGTCAGTGCAAGCGGTGCGCATATCAGCGGATTGAACGAGGTTGGACCTAGCGTTGCGCTGCTCAGCTATGGCGAGATTGTCGAGGTCTCTGCGATTGTTGGCACTGGCAACCGGGCGGGTGTCGATATGGTCTGGGGAATGCAGCCCCATGACGGCTATTTCGGGCTGGATATGACCGGGGCCAATGGCGGTGTCGTGCGCATTGATGACATCCAGATCGAGGATGTGACTGACGCCTTCCTGCGCGACATGATGGATTGGGTCGATGTGCGCGATTACGGCGCGGTTGGTGACGGGACGACCGATGACTCGGCCGCGTTTGTGGCCGCGGATCAGGCCGCAGCGGGCCGTGAGATCGTGGTGCCGGAGGGCAGCTATTTCCTTGGATCCACGATTTCGATCAAGGCGCCGATCAAGTTCGTGGGCACTTTGGTGATGCCGGTCGCCGCTAAGTTGGCGCTGCTGTCCTCATTTGATTTCCCGACCTATGCCGAGGCTTTTGGCGACGAAGAGCTTGGGTTCAAGAAGGCGTTGCAGGCGCTGTTTGGCTATACCGATCACAATGTGCTGGACCTGAAGGGGCGGCGCGTCGAGATTTCCGCACCGATCCGGATTGATGAGATCGCCCCGGACCTGTCGAGCTTTTCGAACCGGCGGATTCTGCAGAACGGTCAGTTCAACGTGATTGAGGGGCCCGTTTGGAATGATCAGGTTGTGACCTCGCAGGCGACCTATTCCAGCGCGCAATCCATGCAGCTGACCAATGTCGCCAATATCGCCAATATCCCGGTGGGCGCGCATATCACGGGCAGCGGTGTGGGCCGCGAGGTCTATGTGAAATCGGTCAATATCGGCGCGGGGACGTTGTATCTGTCGCAGCCGCTTTATGGCGGGTCGGGCACGCGCAATTACACCTTCACGCGCTATCAATATGTGCTGGATTTCTCGGGCATGGATAAGTTGGACCGGTTCAACATCGCCAATGTCGAATTCCTGTGCAATGGCGCGGCAAGCTGTCTGATGCTGGCGCCGGATGGGCAGATGACGCAGATCCGCGATTCATATGTGGTGCGGCCCAAGGATCGCGGGATCACTTCGATTGGGCGGGGCTGTCAGGATCTGCTGGTCGATGGTTGCCAGTTCCTGTCAGACGAAATGCTGACGCCGGCGCAGGATCGCAAATCGGTCGTGCTCAACGTCAATGCCAATGACAGCAAGATCCGGGATTCGCGTTTCGTGCGGTTCGGGACGACCTTCGTTCTGAATGGCTCAGGTCATCTGATTGTCGGCAATCACTGGTTTCAGGGCGATGAAGAAACGGCGGGCGTGCGGGTCGCCGGGTTGGTGTTCACCCAGACCAATGTGCAGGCAGCGGTGACGGGCAATTACATCGACAACTCGGTGATCGAGTGGACCAATGAACACGACGCCGATCCCGGTTTCGCCAATGAATACAGCTTTGGCGGGCTGACGCTGACGGGCAATACCTGTGTGTGCATCAATGTCGCGCCGTGGTTTACCTGGCTGTCCATCAAGCCCTATGGGGCGGGGCATTTCGTGCAGGGTTTGAGCGTGGCGAACAATGTGTTCAAATCGCTCAACGGCAATATCGACCGGATCGAGCGGATCGATACGACATTTGCCGATCTGGATCGCTCGCGGATGCGCAATATCACCTTTGAAGGCAATATGTTTAACGCGATCAATAGTATAACGCAAAATCTGGTGGTCCTTGAGGTCAACCAATCCAGTGCGCAATCGGTCTGGACGGTCGATCCAAGCGACTATCTGCCCTTTGGCGGCTGGGCGCGCAATTGTCAGGGGCTCGTGGCCGAGGGGATGGTGCGCAACGCCTCGGGGACGCGGATCGAAGCGATGCCCTATGTGGCGGTCGAACAGGGGGCAAGCAAGACGCTTGCGACGATCAACTGGCCTGAGGCGACCAAAGGGCGAATGCAGATCGTGCTGCGGATGGACACTCCGATCTGATTGCGAGTCGGGCTTCGGTGCGGCGATTGGGGTGAGGCGGTGGCGCGCGGGGGGAAACCCTCGCGCGCCTTTCGTTCAGCTGGCGGGTGCCAAATCATGCGCGCTGAGCTGCCAGGCGCGCCCAAAACCGCCATTCAGCGCACCCGATTGCGGGCGCAGGATAAAGAAGGTGAAATCGGGCAGGTCGATATAAAGTTTCGATTTCGGATGGGTCGCCAGCCAATGTGCGCGCAGCGCCGCAAAGCGCGTCTCATTGCGCCCGATCTGATCGGCCAAGATGCGCAGCGACAGGCGCGGATGGGTCAGCGGGTCGCCCTTCTCCCCCGGCTCGCCCAGCAGCAGCCCGGCACGCGGATCAGCCAGCAGCGCGCCCGTATGCGCCGCAAGCCCCGAGACCAGTGTCGCGATCTCTCCCCCGGGTGTTGTTCCAATCGCAATGCGGCTCACGGCGGGAAAGCCGCTATTGGCGTCATTTACCGCCAGCGCCCCGAATGTCGCCGCCGCGATCAGGCTTCGCGCCAGAGTGCGCGCGTCGTCATCGGTGGGGCGGATCGGGGATTGGGGCATTTTTCTCTCGGTGGGGCGCTTGACAAGCCCGAATGCGAGGCGTTTGTTGGCGCCACATAATCATAGTTAGCGTCCCATCATGAGTGAAACAACCCAGGCCGGGAAGGCGGGTGTCTCTGGCATGCCGCATGTTCCTTTGCGTCCCAAATTATTAACCGCGTTGGCCGAAGGCTATGGGCTGCGCGATCTGCGTGCCGATCTGGTCGCGGGTCTGACGGTGGCCATCGTGGCGCTGCCGTTGTCGATGGCGATTGCGATTGCTTCGGGGGTGGGGCCCGAACGGGGGCTTGTCACCGCGATCGTGGGTGGCGCGCTGGTTTCGGCTTTTGGCGGATCACGGTTTCAGATTGGCGGGCCGGCAGGGGCGTTCATTGTTCTGGTCGCGGCGTGCGTGATGCAAACGGGCGTGTCTGGCTTGGTGCTGGCGACGCTGTTATCGGGTGTGATGCTTGCCCTGCTGGGCGTGTTGCGGCTGGGGGGCTACATTCGGTTCATGCCCTATCCGGTGACCGTCGGGTTCACCACCGGGATCGGGGTGATCATTCTTGCCAGCCAGTTCAAAGACATGTTGGGCCTGTCCCTGCCGGGTGGTGAGCCGGGGCCGATCTTGCCAAAAATCGCGGCACTTTGGGGTGCGCGAGGCACTGCCAGCCCGATGGCGATTGCCGTGGCGCTTGCAACGATTGCGCTGATTGTCGGGCTCAAGCGGTTTGCGCCGCGCTTGCCCTCGCTGTTGATCGCGGTGGCTTTGGTCACGTTGATCACCGCGCTGGCGGGCCTGCCGGTGGAAACCATCGCCAGCAAATTCGGCGAATTGCCCCGTTTTCTACCCGCCCCCGCACTCCCCGATCTGAGCTGGAACAAGGTCAGCACAGCACTGCCTTGGGCGCTGTCTTTCACGCTGTTGGGCGCGATTGAATCGCTGCTATCGGCGATGGTGGCTGACGGGATGAGCGGCGGGCAGCATCGCTCGGATATGGAGTTGGTGGCACAGGGCATCGCCAATATCGGATCGGCGCTGTTTGGCGGCATCTGCGTGACCGGCACGATTGCGCGCACCGCAACCAATGTGCGGGCTGGCGCGCGCTCGCCCATCGCTGGGATTGCGCATTCGGTGATCTTGCTGGCGACGATGATGGTGGCCGCGCCCTTGGCGGGAAGCATTCCGCTGGCCGCCTTGGCGGGGCTGCTGGGGATTGTGGCGTGGAACATGATCGAGCGGCATGAATTTGCAGCGCTGACGCGGGCCTCGCGCGGCGATGCGCTGGTGTTGTGGGTGACGTTCCTTGTCGTGACCTTCCGCGATCTGGCCGAGGGAATCGTGCTGGGCTTTGCGCTGGGCGGGCTGGTGTTCATTCGCCATATGGCCGAGCTGGCGCAGCTGCGTGAAGGCAGCGCACCGGCGGCCGATAACCCCGAGGCGCAAGACCCCGACGTGCTGCGCTACCGGCTGCACGGGATGGTGTTTTTCGGTTCTGTCGCGCGTTTGGGCACGATCTTGACGCGGATCGCACAGCGCCCGCGCATGGTCGAGATCGACGTGGCCGAGGTAAGTTTCATCGACTCCACGGGCGTGCAAATGATTGCAACGCTTGCGAAGCAGTTGCAGCGCCGGGGTGGGGCGCTGGTGATCGTGAATGCCCGCCCCGATATCGTGCAGGCGCTGAACGCCTATGGGCTCGCGCAGGCGGGTGTGGATATCCTCCCCGCCCCGCTCTGAGCTCGAATCACGCGCGCGTCATCTAACCGGGCCGATTTCGCGCGCCGCTAAAACCTTGACCTCCCGGTCAATTTGCAAACCCCACAGATTTTCTAAGCTCTCAACAGCCAAGCAATTGAAACAGCTTGCCTATTTTTTGACATAATTTGCTAACTTTACAAAGTTAGCGCAAACTCTGTCAAATAATTTACAGAAAAATCTAATACATAAAGGGGGTTACATGAAACTTAACGTATGGGTTACACTTAACGGGGGTAAAGTGCCTGCGGCGGTGTCGCGGGCAGGAGGCGGCGCCGCGCCGCGACATGAAATTGTGGGAGGAAGCCAATGGCTGCTCAGGAACAAGCGCATCAAATCCCGGACCTAAAAGAAATTCCGCCGGGCTTTGAGAACGCACATGCGGATGCTGCGAAATATCGCGCGATGTATCAGGAATCGATCGATACGCCTGACAAGTTCTGGGCCCGCGAGGCCCAGCGCCTGGATTGGATCACCCCGTTCACCAAGGTGAAGAACACCGATTTCACCTACGGCAATGTCTCGATCAAATGGTTTGAGGATGGCGTGCTCAATGCTTCGGTGAACTGCGTTGATCGCCATTTGGCCACGCGCGGCTCTCAGACCGCTATCATCTTTGAGCCCGATGATCCCGAAACCCCTGCGCTGCATATCACCTATAACGAACTGTCCGAAAAGGTGAATCGCTTTGCCAACGTCCTGCTAAGCCAAGGCGTGATGCGCGGCGACCGTGTGGTGATCTATCTGCCGATGATCCCCGAGGCCGCTTATGCGATGCTGGCCTGTGCGCGCATCGGCGCGATCCATTCCATCGTGTTCGCGGGCTTCTCGCCCGATGCGCTGGCCAACCGGATCAACGATTGCGGCGCCAAGCTGGTGATCACCGCTGACAGTGCCCCGCGTGGCGGGCGTCGCACGCAGCTCAAGGCGAATGCCGATGCCGCATTGCTGCATTGCTCGGACAAGGTGCGCTGCCTTGTGGTCAAGCATACCGGCGATCAGACGAGCTGGATTCAGGGCCGCGATGTCGATGTGAAGGCGCTGATGGATAACGTCTCGCCCGAATGTCCGCCGCGTCCGATGAGTGCCGAAGACCCGCTGTTCATCCTCTATACCTCTGGCTCGACGGGCAAGCCCAAGGGCGTGGTGCACACGACGGGCGGCTATCTTGTCTATGCCTCGATGACGCATCAATACACGTTCGACTATCACGATGGCGACGTGTTCTGGTGCACCGCCGATGTCGGCTGGGTCACCGGCCACAGCTATATCGTCTATGGTCCGCTGGCCAATGGCGCGACCACGATCATGTTTGAAGGCGTGCCGACCTATCCCGATGCGGGCCGCTTCTGGGCCGTGTGCGAAAAGCACAAGGTCAGCCAGTTCTATACCGCCCCCACCGCGATCCGCTCGCTGATGGGGCAGGGCAAGGAATGGGTCGAGAAATACGATCTGTCCTCGATCAAGGTGCTGGGCTCGGTCGGTGAACCGATCAACCCCGAGGCATGGGCTTGGTATGATCAGCATATCGGCAAGGGCAGATGCCCGATCGTCGATACGTTCTGGCAGACGGAAACGGGCGGCCACATGCTGACCCCGCTTCCCGGCGCGATAGCGACCAAACCGGGCTCGGCAACGCGCCCCTTCTTTGGCGTCAAACCGGTTATTCTGGATGCGCAAACCGCGCAGCGTCAGGATGAAACCGAGGCCGAGGGCGTGCTGTGTATCTCTGATAGCTGGCCGGGCCAGATGCGCACCCTTTGGGGCGATCACGAGCGCTTCCAAGAAGCCTATTTCAGCCAGTATCGCGGCTATTACTTTACCGGTGACGGCTGTCGTCGCGACAAGGATGGCTATTACTGGATCACCGGGCGCGTTGATGACGTGATCAACGTCTCGGGTCACCGGATGGGCACGGCCGAAGTCGAATCCGCGCTGGTCGCGCATCAGGCTGTGGCCGAGGCCGCCGTCGTTGGCTATCCCCACGAGCTGAAAGGTCAGGGCATCTACGCCTATGTCACCTTGATGAACGATGTCGAACCCACCGAAGAGCTGCGCAAAGAGCTTGAAAAATGGGTCCGCACCGAGATCGGTCCGATTGCCAAACCCGACATCATCCAATGGGCTCCGGGCCTGCCGAAAACCCGTTCGGGCAAGATCATGCGCCGCATTCTGCGCAAGATCGCCGAGAATGATTTCGGCTCGTTGGGCGATATTTCGACACTGGCCGATCCGTCGGTGGTCGAGGAGTTGATCGAAAACCGCGGCGTCAAGTGATGGCCAAGGGAGGAGAGGCGATGACTGACGCAAAAAGCGCCGTTCTGATCCTGCTTGGCCCTCCGGGGGCAGGCAAGGGCACGCAGGCCCGCATGCTCGAGGAAAAGTTCGGCTTGGTGCAGTTGTCCACCGGCGATCTGCTGCGCGCAGCGGTCGCCGAGGGCACGCCCGCAGGCAAGGCTGCCAAGGCGGTGATGGAAGAGGGCGGTCTGGTCAGCGATGAGATCGTGCTGGCCATTCTGCGCGACCGTCTTGCCCAGCCCGATGTGGCGCGTGGGATCATCCTTGACGGGTTTCCGCGTACGGCGGGGCAGGCGGCGGATCTCGACAAGCTGCTGCACTACACCGGCCAAAATGTGAACGCCGCGATCAGCCTTGAAGTTGATGACGAGGCGATGATCACGCGCGTTGCGGGCCGCTATACCTGCGCCAAATGCGGCGAAGGCTATCATGACGAATTCAAACAGCCTGCAGTTGCAGGCGTTTGTGACAAATGCGGCGGCACGGAATTCAAACGCCGGGCCGACGACAACGCCGAGACGGCGCGTGCCAGGCTAGAAGCCTATCACGCGCAAACGGCGCCGCTGATCGCCCATTACCGGGCGCTCGGTGTTCTGCAAGAGATCGACGCGATGGGCTCCATCGACAAGATCGCTGCGGATTTGGGGTCGATCGTTGCGCGCGTCTCGACCTGACTACGGGAGGGGCGGGCCCATGAGGGGCCCGTCTGGAGAAAACGAAAGGGAGTTACGCTCATGGCGGACAAATCCTCGTCCAACGCCTATTGGAAGGCGAATATCCGGACCATCCAGCTGTTTCTGGTGATCTGGTTTGTCGTTTCCTTCGGGTTTGGCATTTTGCTGCGTCCGATGCTTGCGGGCATCAAAATCGGCGGCACTGATCTGGGCTTCTGGTTCGCTCAGCAAGGTGCGGTGCTCGTGTTCCTGGTTCTCATCTTCACCTATGCGTGGCGGATGAACAAACTGGACCGCGAACACGGCGTCGAAGAATAAGAACATCTAGGGAGGACTAGAGGGATATGGATCAGTTTACTCTGAACCTGCTGGTGGTTGGCGCGACCTTCGTGCTTTACATCGGCATCGCTATTTGGGCCCGAGCGGGCTCGACTGCGGAATTTTACGCAGCAGGTCGCGGCGTGCATCCGGTTCTTAACGGGATGGCAACCGGCGCTGACTGGATGTCGGCGGCGTCGTTCATCTCGATGGCCGGTATCATCGCGTTTAGCGGCTATGACGCATCGACCTACCTGATGGGCTGGACTGGTGGCTATGTGCTGCTTGCGATGCTGCTCGCGCCTTACCTGCGCAAATTCGGCAAATTCACCGTGCCGGAATTCATCGGCGACCGTTTCTACAGCCAAACGGCGCGTACCGTGGCCGTGATCTGCCTGATCATCGCCTCGATCACCTATGTTATCGGTCAGATGACGGGTGTGGGCGTGGCGTTCTCGCGCTTCTTGGAAGTCGATAACACCACCGGCCTCTTTATCGGTGCGGCCATCGTGTTCTTGTATGCGGTTCTGGGCGGCATGAAAGGCATCACCTATACGCAGGTGGCGCAATATGTCGTGCTGATCATCGCCTACACGATCCCGGCGATCTTCATCTCGCTGCAACTGACGGGCAATCCGATCCCGGCATTGGGCCTGTTCTCCAATGACGTGAACACCGGGATGCCGATCCTCTCGACCCTCAACGACACGGTCGAGGCGCTGGGCTTCAAATCCTATACCGGGATGCACGATACCACCCTCAACATGTTCCTGTTCACCATGACGCTGATGATCGGCACCGCCGGTCTGCCCCACGTCATCGTGCGCTTCTTCACCGTGCCGACTGTCGCTGATGCGCGCAGCTCTGCTGGGTGGGCGCTGGTGTTCATCTCGCTGCTCTATCTCACCGCTCCGGCTGTGGGGGCGATGGCGCGTCTGAACCTGATCAACACCTTCTACCCCAATGGCGTCAGCCAGCCGGCGGTAGAGTTGAGCCAGATCCAAACCGCTCCGCAGGATCTTTGGGTTCGGAACTGGGAAAAAACCGGTCTGTTGAAAATCGAGGACAAGAACGGCGATGGCATGATCGAGTATAATGCCAATCCCGACACCAACGAGCTGGACGTGAACCGTGACATCATCACGCTTGCCAACCCCGAGATCGCCAACCTTCCGGGCTGGGTGATCGCGCTGGTGGCAGCAGGTGGTCTGGCGGCTGCTCTGTCCACGGCTGCGGGCTTGCTGATGGCAATTTCTTCGGCTGTCAGCCACGACTTGATCAAATCGCAGATCAACCCCGGCATCTCGGAAAAAGGTGAGCTACTGGCGGCGCGGATCTCGATGGGTGTGGCGATTGCGGTCGCGACCTATCTGGGTCTCAACCCTCCGGGCTTTGCAGCGCAGACGGTGGCCTTGGCCTTCGGTCTGGCGGCCAGCTCGATCTTCCCGGCTTTGATGATGGGGATCTTCTCCAAGAAGATCAACAACTCGGGTGCCGTGGCAGGGATGCTGGTGGGTCTGACGACCACGCTGGTCTACATCTTCCTGCACAAGGGCTGGTTCTTCGTGGCCGATACCGCAAGCTTCTCGGATGCAAACCCGATGATCTTGTCGATCAAATCGACCTCGTTCGGTGTGATCGGTGCGGTTCTCAACTTCGCGACTGCGTTCATCGTGTCGGGCATGACCAAAGAGACCCCGCAAGATATTCAGGAACTGGTGGAATCGATCCGTATCCCCAAAGGGGCCGGTGCGGCGACGGACCACTGAGACTTTGGCTTGGGCAGGGTGTAAGCTTTGCCCAAGACTTGCGAACGACCGAGGGGCGCCCTGCAACGGGGCGCCTCTTCCCCCAAAAGGACCAAGATCATGAACGTCGATCTGACCCCGATCCTCGCATTTCTCGAAGGCGTTCACCCTTATGACAACCTGCCGCGCAATGAGCTGGAGCGTGTCGCCAGTTCTTTCCGCCGCATGGAATACGCTGAAGGCGATGTGATCTATACCTATCACGCGCCGCTTGAGGGCCTGTATCTGATCAAACGCGGCGCAGTCGAAGTGACCGATCAGAACGGTGCGCTGGTCTCCATTCTGGGGCCGCGCAACAGCTTTGGTGAGCGGGGGCTGATGCGCGACGGGCTGGCTGCGACCACGGCCAAGGCCAGTGCGCAAACCGTGCTGCTAATGTTGCCTGCTCAAGACTTTCGCGCCCTGTCAGAAGATACACCGGCCTTCGCGCGCTTTTTCAACCGCTCGCGCGGCGGAGAGACCCGCACCCATTCCATCGCCACGCTCAAGGTCGCCGATCTGTTGGCGCGCGACCCGATTGCCTGCGCGCCCGAAACAACCGTGACCAAGGCGGCGCAGATGATGCGCGACCAGCATGTTTCCTCGCTTGGTGTGACCGGGCCAGAGGGGGCGCTGAAAGGGATCATCACGGTGCGCGATCTGTCGAATAAGGTGCTGGCCGAGGGGCGCGCGCCCGACACGCCCGTCAGCGCCGTGATGACGCCCGATCCGGTGACGCTGACGCCCGAGGGGTTGGGTACGGATCTGCTGCATATCATGCTGGAACACCGCGTCGGCCATCTGCCGATCACCGATCACGGGCGCTTTGTGGGTATGGTCACCCAGACCGATCTGACGCGGTTTCAGGCGGTCTCGTCTGCGGTGCTGATCCGCGATGTGGCAGCGGCAAGCAACGTCGCCGAAATGGCCTTGGTGACGGCACAAATCCCGCAGCTTTTGGTGCAACTGGTGGGCGGGCATAACGCCCATGAGGTGGTGACGCGCCTGATCACCGATATCGCCGATGCGGTAACGCGCCGCTTGCTGGCATTGGCCGAGGCAGAGCTTGGCGCGCCGCCCGTGCCCTATCTGTGGCTGGCCTGTGGCAGTCAGGGACGGCAAGAACAGACCGGGGTGAGCGATCAGGACAATTGCCTCTTCCTTGATGACGCTGTGACCGAGGCCGACATGGTGTATTTCCGCGCGCTCGCCAAGATCGTCTCGGACGGGCTGGATGCCTGCGGCTATGTCTATTGCCCCGGTGACATGATGGCGACGAACCCGCGCTGGTGTCAGCCGGTCCGGGTCTGGCGGAGCTATTTCGACGGCTGGATTTCCAAGGCCAATCCCGAGGCGCAAATGCTGGCCTCGGTGATGTTTGATCTGCGCGCGATCGGGGGCAATGGCGCAAGCCTGTTCACCGAGTTGCAGGCCGAGACGCTGACGCGCGCCTCGAAGAACTCGATCTTCGTGGCCCATATGATCGCCAACAGCCTGAAACATGCGCCGCCCTTGGGGCTGCTGCGCGGCTTTGCCACGATCCGCTCGGGCGAGTATCGCAACCATATCGACATGAAACACAACGGCGTGGTGCCGGTCACCGATCTGGCGCGCATCTATGCGCTGCAAGCCCGCCTGAGCGTTGTGAACACCCGCGCCCGGCTGGCAGAGGCCGAGGCCGCAGGCGTGCTGTCGCATTCGGGCGCGCGCGACCTGATCGAGGCCTATGATCTGATCGCCTCGATGCGGCTGGAAAATCAGGCGCATCTGGTACGTTCCGGGCGCAAGCCCGACAATTATCTCGCACCGTCCGACCTGTCGGATTTCGAACGCTCGCATTTGCGCGACGCCTTCGTTGTGGTGCGTACAATGCAATCGGCTGCCGGGCATGGATTAGGCGCGGTCGGCTAGGGAGGATCTATGCTCAACGATTTCATATCGACTATCGCGGCGGCACTTTTTGTCGGGCTGATCGTGTTCTTGATCAGCCATCTCAGCAAGAAATACCGCGGCGTGCCCTTGGCGAAATGGGTGATGCCAGCGGCGGCGGGTGCGACGATCATCGTGTACTCAATCTGGATCGAATACACTTGGTATTCGCATATGCGCGCCGGAATGCCCAAGTCGGTGGTCGTCTTGCAAGAGGTTGATGAAAGCGTGCCGTGGCGGCCCTGGAGCTATCTGTTCCCGATGGTTGTGCGGTTCATGGCGCTGGATAGCGACAAGGTCACCCACCCTGTCGCGAGCGCGCCGCAACTCGCGCAAACGGATATGCTGCTGATCGGGCGCTGGCGCCGGATACAGACGGTGCCCACGGTCTATGATTGTGCCACCGACAGTCGCGCCGATCTGCTGGGGGGTGCCAAGCTTGCGCCCGATGGCACGTTGTCGGGCGCGCAATGGTTGAAACTTCCGGCACAGGATCCGGGGCTAAGGGCGGTCTGCTCGAAAGGATGAGGACATGGCCGATGGGGAGAAACAACAGCGCGTCCTGATCGTGGAGGATGAGGACAATATCGCCATCGCGCTCGACTATCTCATGAGCCGCGAGGGCTATGCGCATGAGCGCATCGCCACCGGGCGGGGGGCTTTGGAACTGATCCGCGAGTCGCGCCCCGATCTGGTGCTGCTTGATGTGATGCTGCCCGAGGTGTCGGGCTATGAAATCTGCCAGAAGGTGCGCGCTGACAAAGGCTTAGAGGATGTGCGCATCCTGATGATGACCGCGCGCGGCTCTGCGATGGAGCGGCGCAAGGGGCTGGCACTGGGCGCGGATGGCTTTATCGCAAAACCCTTTGAACTCAGCGAATTGCGCGCCGAGCTGCACCGTATTCTGGACGGGGAGACCACCTGATGGACCTCACCCAGCTCAGCCTTCGGACACGGGTTTTCCTGTTCTTCGGGGCGCTGGCGCTGGGCAATCTGGGGGCGCTGATCGCGGGGCTTTGGTTTGGCTATACCCGCATTGCCGACCCACACTTGCTGAACGCGATGGTGATTGGTGGGGCGGTCGCGGGCTTTGCCATTCTGGGGTTGATTGCGTGGGTCTGGTTCCTGTTTGACGAAAACGTCGCCAAACCGATCGAGCGACTCTCGGGTTTGATGCGTGCGCGCAGTTCGGCCGATGTCAGCGTCGATTTTGACGACAAGATCGCGCGCTATCTGGGCGATCTCGCGCCCGCCGCGGCCTCGGTGACCCGCCATCTCGCAGAGACGCGAAACGCACTGAGCGAGGCGGTGCAGCGTGAAACCACCCGGCTTGCCAGCGAGAAAGAACGTCTTGAGGCCTTGCTGTCAGATGTGCCGGTCGGGGTGTTGCTGTGCACCGCCGATCACCAGCTTGCCTTTTACAACGGGCAGGCGGTTGATCTGCTGGGCTCGGCCCATGCGCCGGGGCTGGATCGACGGGTGTTTGAATATCTCCACGCCGCCCCAATCGCGCATGCCTATGAACGGCTGATGGCCACGCAAGACCCAGATGCGGCCTCGGATTTGCTCTGTGCGACGGTCGATGATGGTAAGGTCTTGGCGGCGCGGATGCGGCTGCTCTCTGAGGGTATGGATCACCATTTGGCCAAGCGGCCCGGCTATGTGCTGACGCTGCGCGATGTGTCGGGCGATATGGCCAGCCACGCCGCGCGCGAGCAATTGATGGATGAGCTGTTTGACCGCATTCGCCGCCCCGCCGCTGCGCTGCAATCGCTGATCGGGGTGCTCACCGCCGAGGATGGGCCAACGGGGGCCGCGCGCGATCCGGTGCGCGCGGCTGCGCAATCTGAGGCTGCCGATCTGTCGGGGGCGATTCATGAATTCTTTGAGCGCCACGAGTCCAATCGCGCCGATTGGTGGCCGCTTGCGATGATCCGCGCCTCTGATCTGGGCCAAGCCGTTGCGGCGCGCGTCGAGGCCGAGGGTGGCACGATCTTGCCTGTCACCTCGGCGCTGATGCTGCGCTGCGAGGGTTTTGAGATGGTGGCGCTTTTGGCCATGCTCGTGCGCCAATTGCCGCCGCGCCAAGATCTGCGCCTTGAGATCACCCAAGAAGGGGCGGGCGCCTTGATCGCCTTGGAATGGGTCGGCGCGCCGGTCCCGATCTCTGATCTCGAAAGCTGGCTGGATCTGGCGCTTGATGTCGGGCTTGAGGATGTGACGGGGCGGCGCGTGCTGGCCATTCATGCCGCTGAAATCTGGCCCGAAGAGATGTCGGAGGGGCGCGCCCGCCTGTGCCTACCCCTGCGCGAGGCCCGCCTTGTCACCACGCGCCCCAAACCGGTGCCGCGCGCGGTGGTCTATGACTTTGAGCTGCTCGATCGCGAGCGCGTGGCCGAGATTGCCAACAGCCCGCTTTCGGAACTGACCTTTGTGGTCTTTGACACCGAAACGACGGGGCTTTTGCCCAGCGAAGGCGATGAGATCGTGCAGATCGCCGCGGTGCGCATCGTCAATGGGCGCCGTGTCGAGGGCGAGGTGTTTGACACGCTGGTTGATCCGGGCCGCTCGATCCCGGCGGTTTCGACCTCGGTGCACGGGATCTCAAACGCGATGGTGCAAGGCGCGCCCGATATCGCTGAAGTGGGGCGCAGGTTCCACACCTTCGCGCAAGGCGCGGTGTTGGTCGCCCATAACGCGCCTTTCGATATGGAGTTTTTGCACCGCAAAGAAGAAGTGATCGGCGCACGTTTTGACAACCCGGTGCTTGACACCGTGCTGCTCTCGGCCGTCGTCTTTGGCCAGTCCGACACCCATACGCTGGATGCGCTGACCCACCGCCTTGGCATCACTATCCCCGAGGAGGCGCGCCACACGGCCATCGGTGATACGATCGCCACGGCGGATGCATTTCTGAAACTTCTGCCCGCGCTACATGGGCGCGGTTTGAGAACCTTCGGCGCGCTGGTGGAAGAGCTGCGCAAACATGGCCGCCTGCTCAAGGATCTCAACGGCTGAACGCGCAACCGCCGCTTACACGATCTCCAGCACAGCTTCGGGCGGTCGCCCGATCCGCGCCGCGCTTTGGGTGATTGCCACCGGGCGCTCGATCAGTTTCGGGTTGGTGGCAAGCGCGGCAAGGATATCGCCCTCGCTGGAATCCTTGGCCAGATCGCTGTCTTTCCAGCGCATCAGCGCGCCCGCCGGTTGGTCCAGCTTGCGCAGCACGTCTTGTAGCTCGGCCAGGCTGGGGGGCGATTTTTGGTAATCGCGCACCGTCACAGCCACGCCGCGCGCCTCTAGCAGCGCCAAGGTCTGACGCGATTTCGAACACCTTGGATTATACCAAAGCGTTACAGCCATTTGTCACGCCCGCTGCCCACGGCATCCGCCACGCTGGCAAACCCGTCGCGTTCCAGCAATTCATCCAGCCCGCGCGCGATATCTGCGGCCAGCGAAAGGCCGGAAAACACCATCGCGGTGTAAAGTTGCACGGCACTCGCGCCGGCGCAAATCTTGTCATAGGCGTCCTGCGCCGAGCTGATCCCGCCCACGCCGATCAACGGCAAGCGCCCCTCGGTCAGCTGGGATATCTGCGCCAAAATGCGGGTCGAGCGTTCAAACAAGGGCGCGCCTGACAGCCCGCCCTGCGCGGGCGCTGTTGGGTCTTGCAGGCCATAGCGCGCCAGCGTGGTATTGGTCGCAATCACCCCATCAATGCCCGAACTCAGCGCCACTTCGGCAATCTCAGCCAACTCATCCGCATTCAGATCAGGCGCGATTTTCAGGAAAACCGGGATGGACCGCGCCAGCCCGTCGCGGGTTTCAATCACCCCGGCAAGCAGCCCAGACAGCGCCGCCTTGCCCTGCAAATCCCGTAGCCGTTCGGTATTGGGCGACGAGACATTGACGGTCGCGAAATCAATATGCGGCCCGGCATGGGCCAGAACGGTGGCGAAATCGGCGGCGCGATCCGAGGCGTCTTTATTGGCCCCCAAGTTCAGCCCGACGGGAATCCCCTCGGGGCGCTTGGCAAGGCGCGCGGTGATCGCCTCCATTCCCTGATTGTTGAAGCCAAAGCGATTGATCGCGGCGCGATCCGCACTCAGCCGCCACAGGCGCGGGCGCGGGTTGCCCTCTTGCGCGCGCGGTGTCGCTGCGCCCACTTCGAGAAAGCCGAACCCCGCCCGCATCAGCGGCGAAACCGCCTGCGCATTCTTGTCAAATCCGGCCGCAAGACCCACCGGATTGAGCAGACCGATCCCTGCCAAGTCCGTTTTCAGCCGCGCCGAGGTGACCGGGCCGGGCAGCGGCAGCAAACCGCTGCGCAGCGCCTTGATCGACAGATCATGCGCGGTCTCAGGGTCCAGCCGATGCAGAACGGCAAGACCGGCACGTTCGATCACTCCACTCATACCAATCCTTCGGGGAAAATATGCCCAGCCGCCCCTAGGGGCAGCGCGTGATCCCAGATCACTTCGTTCAGTTGCAGCGGGCGATACAGATGAGGAAAGAGCTGATCGCCGCGCGAGGGCTCCCATTTCAATTCGGGGCCCATCGCATCAGGGTTGAAGGCGACGATCACAAGATCGGAAATCTCGGCAAAATGCTTGGCCGCAGTTTCCACCACCTGCGCGGCGGTCGAGAAATGGATATAGCCATCGTTCAGGTCGATCGGCGCGCCCAAAGTGTGGCCCGCTTCGGCAAACGCATCCCATTCGGGGCGACGGAAGATCTTGTATATCAACATGGCCATTCTCTTGGCCCAAAGGGGCGCTCTGGTCAAGCAGGGCTTGAGCCTGCGCGCGATCGCCCTAATCTGGAGGAATGTGTGGACGCATCGCAAATACGCTGCCGGTTGACGCGATGGCGCAACTGTTCTCGGCGACGCCGGGCAATGATCTGCCAAGCTGCGCTCGGCTGAACATCTGCCCGACACAGCCGCTGGCGGTCTGCACGGCGTAGGATGGGGCGCGCCATTTGGAAACCATGCGCTGGGGGTTTTTGCCCCACTGGTATGACAGCCCGACGGCAGGGCCGCTTTTGATCAATGCACGCGCCGAAACCGTGGCCGAAAAACCCGCCTTTCGCGCCGCGATCCGCACCCGGCGCTGTTTGATCCCCGCCGATGGGTTTTACGAATGGCACCGCGCGGACGGGGCAAAGCTGCCCTATTATATCTCGCGCCGCGATGGGCAGCCGATGGTGTTTGGCGGGCTGTGGCAAGATTGGGAACATGACGGGCAACGCCTGCGCAGCGTTGCGATGGTGACGGTCGCCGCGGGGCCGACGCTGGAACCGATCCATCACCGCGAGCCACTGATTCTCGAGCCTGAAGACTGGTCGAAGTGGCTGGGAGAGGACGGGCACAGCGCGGCGCTTTTGATGCATCCATGCGCGCAAGGCGTGTTGCAGGCTTGGCGCGTGGACCCAAAGGTCAATTCTAATCGCGCCGAGGGCGAGGATTTGCGCGCGCCCCTTGCCGATCCGACTTGAAGGCGCGCGCGCAGGGCGCTAAAAGGGGCGCAGCGCGGGCGTTGTGTAATGGTAAGACCCTAGCCTTCCAAGCTAGAGACGCGGGTTCGATTCCCGCCGCCCGCTCCATCTCTCCTGCCTTGCTGCGATCGTGATCACTTCGTCAAAATCAGTTTGCCGGCCTTGGTGATGCGCAGCGTATAGACCTGATCGTTCAAGACGATATGGGCCAATCCGTCATGACCCGTCAGTCGCGTGGCATCATGCACGGGCAGGGCGGTGTCGAAGGCTTCCTTGATGCTCACCGACGCGTCCCCTCAATCCGGTCCAACACATTTTCCAAGGTGCTGGTATCTGGGCTGAACCCCGCGCAAAGCGCATCGACGATGTCGCGCAGGCTCAGAGGCGGTTCGCTATTGGATTGGGCCCCGAAACGGGGGCCGGGGAAAGATGCGCGTTTCATCTTCCGGACTCCTTGATTTTGGCGGGCTTGTCGGGGATCGACTGGCTGGTCCCATTAACCTGACCAAAAGAGTCTGAATTGTAAAGATGATTCTTTTACTAAGGTATGGCGCGATCCCGTCCCGAAACCGCTCGGGGCTGTGCCAAAAATTATCTCGGCGTCAGAACCACTGACCGGGTTCCATCAGCCCCAAATCCAACAATTGCTGGCTGGACCAGTCAAACCGCGTCGAGTTCGACCATGCGAACCGGTCGATATCATAGGTCGAACCGGGGTTGAATTTCAGCGCCTTGGCAACGCGGAACGAAGCGATTGCGCAGGTCAAATTGTGATGCCACGGGCAGGAATAGGTGTTGTATTCCTCGTCGTTGAACGTGTGATTGGCACGCAGCTTCAGCCCCGGCTTGGCGCGAAACAGGGCGATGCGATCAATCCTGCGGCGCGCTTGTGGGATATGTTCCTCAAAGCGCCACCGCAGCCCGCCGAAGAAATCCAACTGGCGTTCCTTGGGATGATTGTGATTGTCGGGATCGGGGCGCGCCAAGGCGTAATAGCCCGAACGATCAAACAGTGCCCCGTCTTTGTCGACGCCATTTCTGTGCAGCTGCAGGTCTTGGGCATACAGGTCGATGACATAGCTCAGCATGGCCGAGCGCCGCTCTTCGCCGTGGAAATTCAAAATCTCTGTGATCGAGCGGGTCTCGCAAAACGGGTAGAACAGATACTCGCCATTAAAGCAGTAATACCCCCAAACTCCTGTCGCCATCGCCTCTAGGATCGGATTGATCGCGCTGCTCAGCGCCTCGGGGCGATGGAGATCAAAGTCGATGCGGTGGATCTTCACCTTTGCATCGCCAGCCAGATCATCGGGCAAATCCAGCGCCGCCGATCCCAGTACCAAAAGCACCGGAAACCCCAAGCCGATATGGTGGCGCAGCGTGCTTTCAAGTTCGACGCCATCCTCCGCCAAAATGATCCCGACCGGCCCCTTCGCCAAGGCTGAACGCTGCGTGCTTAGAAAACCCGCCAGAGAATTGTGTTTCATGCCTGTTTCCTGCCATCTGCGGGCGGTTCGCCCTCAAGATCGGTCAAGCCGCGCACGATTGCAAGTCTTGCGCAGCCCCTGCGCCCTTGCGCCAAAGGGGTGCTTCGCGTTATCAGCGCGGCTTGAATAAGCGCGCGAGGATGTCATGGCTGAGACGACCAAGAAGCTGCATATCAAGACCTATGGCTGTCAGATGAATGTCTATGACAGCGAGCGCATGGCCGAGACGATGGTCGCGCAGGGTTATGAGCTGACCGATGATGTCGGGGCGGCCGATATGGTATTGCTCAACACCTGCCACATTCGCGAAAAAGCCGCCGAAAAGATGTATTCCGATCTGGGCCGTCTGCGCCCCTTCAAAGAGGCCAAGCCCGATCTGAAAATCGGCGTTGCGGGCTGTGTGGCCCAGGCCGAGGGCGACGAGATTTTGCGTCGCTCCGATTTGGTTAATCTGGTCGTGGGCAGCCAAAGCTATCACAAGCTGCCCGAGCTGGTTGCGCGCACCGATAATGGCGCGCGCCCCGTCGAGACCGAGTTCCCGCTTGAGGACAAGTTCGACCATCTGCCCGCGCGCCCGCGTCAGGCCCGCCCAACCGCGTTCCTGACCGTGCAAGAAGGCTGCGACAAGTTCTGCGCCTTCTGCGTTGTGCCCTACACCCGAGGATCCGAGGTCTCGCGCCCGGCCGACAAAATCCTGAGCGAGGCCCGCGATCTGGTCGAAAAGGGCGTGCGCGAAATCACCTTGCTGGGCCAAAACGTCAATGCCTATCACGGGCAAGGGACGGGCGGCGATTGGGGGCTGGCGCGGCTGACGCGTGCATTGGCGAAAATTGACGGGCTGGAGCGCATCCGCTACACCACCTCGCACCCCAATGACATGGAAGACGACCTGATCGCGGCGCATGGCGATGAGCCCAAGCTGATGCCCTATCTGCACCTGCCAGTGCAATCGGGCAGCGATCGTATCCTCAAGGCGATGAACCGCAAACACACTGCCGAGCAATATATCCGCCTGATCGAGCGCATCCGCGCCGCGCGCCCCGATCTGGTGCTCTCAGGGGATTTCATCGTCGGCTTCCCCGGCGAAACCGATCAGGATTTTGAAGCCACGATGGCGCTGATCCGTGAGGTCAATTACGGCATGGCCTATTCGTTCAAATACTCGCCGCGTCCGGGCACGCCCGCGATGGGCCGAGACGGTGCGATCCCCGAGGAGGTCGCCAATGCGCGCTTGCAGGAATTGCAGGCACTTCTGGGGGATCAGCAACGGGCCTGTCAGCGCTCGATGGTGGGGCGCGAGGTAAGCGTATTGTTTGAAAAGAAGGGCCGGATGGAGGGTCAGTGGGTCGGCAAATCCGACTATCTGCAAGCCGTCCATGTGCGCGGCGAGGGTCTGGCGCCCGGCGTTCTGGCGCGCGTGCGCATCACCGAGGCCGCGCCCAATTCATTGGCGGGCGAGCTTATCTAAGCCCGCCCCACCAAGGGTCTTGTCTTATTTCGGTCCGGGCGGATCGGCAGCGATTGCGCGCAGCAACTCGGCACGCAGCCCGTCGGGATCGCCCACGAGGCTCTCTTTTTTGCAGATCTCGGTCGCCAGCCCGTTGGCATCGCCGTAGTCGTAGCCATATTTCACGAGATCATCGACAAAGCTGCCCTGCGGGTGATCCCAGATCGTTGCACGCCATGGGCCGCGATAACAATCGATATGGATTGCCTGCTTGATGACGGGGCCGCAGCTCGTCTTGTTCGCGGCATGGATGCGCCCGGTCGGCCCGGTATAGCAGGCAGTTCCGGCCGAAGCGGCGCCGGCTCCAAGGGTGCCTGCAAGAATTATGGCGATAGCAATTGGTTTCATCAGATTTTGGTCTCCTGATCGGCAGCGAAGGGCTTGGTCCGGTTGCGCAATCAGCAGAAAGCCGCACGGACATAACTACGTTCTATACGCCTGATTCGGAAGATTTAAGAAGGATTCTCTATGTTTATGGGGGGAATATCGAACAATATTAAGGAATCGACGGCTTGGTTTCCCTGCCGTCGACAATTCCCGCGTAAAATCGCCCGATCGGGACTGCTGATCCGACTCGGGGGCCGCAAAGGATGTGCGTTCATTTCCTATGTCAGGATGGCTTCAAATTGCGGTGAAATTTGGGCGGACATGTTTCCATGTCGGCATCGCGCCACCACTTTAGGGCGTTTATGAAGATTGAGCCACAATATATAGAGGGAATCGGGGCCCGATCCCAAGATTTCCGTTATCTCAAATCAAATTGTCGTCAGTATCTGTAAAACTTCTTTCGCACCGCGCAGGCCCGCCAATTCATCATCACCGGGCACACCGATGGCCGCGCCTCGGATGAATACAACATGCGCCTGTCCAAGCGACGCGCCCAAGCCGTAGCGAAAGTCGCGCAATCGGTTGGCGCGCCTGTGCTGGCAGTGAACTGGTATGGCGAGCGGATGCCGCGCGCGACCAACAAGACGGCAGCAGGCATGGCGGCAAACCGTCGCGTCGAAATCATCTGCGTGAAGTGAGGGGCAGGGACATGGGAGTGACGAGACTTCTTTCGATCGGTGCGGCCGCTGTGTCGTTGGCAGCATGTGAGGGCGGCGAAGGGCTCCGCCAGATCGGACCCGACAAATCCATCGACGGCGGTATCGACGCCAAGCATCTCAGCCAGCTCAAGGCTGGTGTCTGGATTGACCCCGACGGCTGCGATCACTGGATCATCGATGATGGTGTCGAGGGCTATCTGACCACGCGTGTGGACGATTACGGCAAGCCGATCTGTTCGGGTGCCGGTCCACGCAATACTGCGGTTGGCCCGTTCAAATCAGGCTCGCCGATTGGCGACTCTCTCTAGGCGAGATAGATTTTGCCCAAAATTTAGGCAAACGGCCTGCGCGGAACTTTGCACGGGTTTTTTCGTTACCGTTTTATGAAATCTCGCCCGCCGCGGGGGCCTTCGCAAAACCAGTGCTTGCGTGAAGCCCCATCGACAGGCACCATATATCTACAACATCAGCTTAGGGAGACTCTCTTTTTGGGCTTTAGCGCAATCACACCCCCGCCTCGCTCTCAGGACGTTCATGAAACGCTTCTTGAGTTCCCCGACAACCGGCTTTTGATTGATTTGTGCGGCGAATTCGACCGCAACCTCGCCCAAATAGAGCATAAACTGCAGGTGCATATCCTGCGACGCGGCAACCAACTGGCCGTCGTTGGCAGCGCCGAAGCACAGCTTCAGGCCGCCGCCGTTTTGCACCATCTCTACCAGCGCCTTGAGCAAGGCAAGCCAATCGACGCCGAAGAGGTCGACGCCGCCCTGCGCATGGTCGATCTGGGGGGCGCGGGCACCTCGATGGACGAACAGCTTGAGATGTTCGCCGCCGGGAAATACGAGATTCGCACCCGCAAGAAACAGGTCGAGCCGCGCACCGAGGCGCAGAAGGCCTATGTCAAACACCTGTTCGAACACGAGCTGGCCTTTGGCATCGGACCTGCGGGCACCGGCAAAACCTATCTCGCGGTGGCCGTGGGCGTGACCATGTTGATTGGTGGCCATGTCGACAAGATCATCCTGTCGCGTCCCGCTGTCGAGGCGGGCGAGCGTCTGGGCTTTCTGCCCGGTGACATGAAGGACAAGGTCGATCCCTACATGCAGCCGCTTTATGACGCGCTGAATGACTTTCTGCCCGCCAAACAGCTTGCCAAGCTGACCGAGGAAAAGCGCATCGAGATCGCGCCGCTTGCCTTCATGCGCGGGCGCACCTTGTCCAACGCGTTTGTGGTGCTGGATGAGGCGCAGAACGCGACCACGATGCAGATGAAGATGTTCCTCACCCGTCTGGGGCAGGGCTCTCGCATGGTGATCACGGGGGATCGGTCACAGGTCGATCTGCCGCGCGGCATGCCGTCGGGTTTGGCGGATGCGGAACGTATTCTGGACGGTGTCGAGGGCGTCTCGTTCAACTACTTCACCTCGAAAGACGTTGTGCGCCATCCGATGGTTGCCAAGATCATCGAGGCCTACGAAAGCGCCGAGCTGTAAGCCTCAGCCCAGCAAATCACCTTGCGCGTCCGCCTTCGGGTGGGCGCGTTTGTGTATCGCCGCCGTATAGTCGCGCAGCATCGGTACGCGGCGGGGGCGGAAACTGTCACTGAGCACCTCGATGGCACGCATTCTGGCGATCACGAACATCCGGTAATCCGCGCGCAGGCTGCACCAGGCCAGCAGCATCTGTTCGCGATCCAGATAGACCAACCCGAGCGGCCAGATCACCCGATCACTTTCAACCCCGTCACGGTCGCAATAATGCAGCCGCATCATCCGCTCGTCCCAAGCGGCTTGACGGATCAGCGACAGATCGACCGGCGGGGCGGGGCGCTTGTGCATCCGATACGAGGCCAGCACCGCATGGGCAGCTTGATGGGCGCGGCTTTCCGGCAGGGTCGCGGTGATCTTGGCCAGCGCCATTTCGCCCGCCCGCGCCAGATCTGTGTCGCCCAGATGGCGCAGCTCGGCCAGCCCCAGAACCAGCGCCTCCAGCTCCAGCCGCGACAGGTTTTGCGGCGGCAGCGCAGGGTCTTCGGTCAGCGTGTAGCCATAGCCCGCCGCCCCGTCGATCAGCGCGCCACCTGCACGCAAAGCCTCGATATCGCGGTAAAGCGTGCGCTCGGACACCTCTGTTTCTGCCGCCAGCTGTGCGGCGGTCGCAGGCGCGGGCAGGCGGCGCAGCGCATCAAGCAGGCGAAACAAGCGATCAGCGCGGGGCATGGCGGCTCCTGTCGGTTTTTGACAGGAGGATCGTGGCATAGTCATCCTGCCAAGAAAAGTCAGGAGACTGTCATGATTCTCTATCATTCCCCGCACACCCGTTCGAGTTCGACGATTGCGCTCTTGCACGAGCTGGGGCTTTTCGATGCGGTTGAGATTCGCGTCGTGACTGTGCGGCGTGGCGATGGCTCGGGGCACGCCGACCCGGCCAACGCCCATCCCGAAGGCAAGGTGCCCTATCTGGTCGATGGCGACGAGCATATCCGCGAGCGCGGCGCGATCTTTACCTATCTGTGCGAAAAGACACCCCAGGCGGGGTTCGCCCCGCAACCGGGCGCGCCGGGGCGGGGCGCTTTCCTAAGCTGGATGGCCTATTATCAGGGCGTGATGGAGCCGGTGATGGTCGCCACGATTCTGGGCCTTGCCACTGACGGGTTCGCCAGCACCTTCCGCGGCCGCGATGAGATCACCGCCGAACTGCGCCGGGCGCTTGATCGCGGCGATTATTTGCTGGGTGATCGCTACTCGGCGGCCGATCTGCTGGTGGCCTCGCCCTATCTCTGGTTACCCGATTTTGTGCCCGATGATGGAGTCATCAAAGCTTGGCTTGAACGCTGCGCCGCACGCGAGAGCCTTGCGCAGACAGCTGCATATGACAGCACGTTGATAGCTGACATGACATGACGTGACGTTGCGCCGCCTTGCAGGGGCTGAACCAGAGCGGCTATGCTGGACCCACACACCGGACGTGTCCGGGACTGAGGAGAGCTGATGGCGCAGGCAACAGAAATTCATCGCGGGCGCAAGTTCGATCAGGTGCTGAACGGCGCGCGCGAAGTGTTTTTGCGTGACGGGTTCGAAGGGGCCTCGGTTGATGACATCGCAAAGGAAGCGGGCGTGTCCAAAGCCACGCTTTACAGCTACTTCCCCGACAAGCGGCTGATGTTTCTCGAAGTTACCAAAACCGAATGCCAGCGACAGGCCGATCAGGCGCTGGCGCAGATCAATTTTGACCAACCCCCCGAGGTGGTGCTGTCGATTGCGGGGCACCAGATCATCGACTTTATGGCCTCGGAGCTGGGCCAAGGCATTTACCGGCTTTGCGTCGCCGAGGGAGAGCGCTTTCCCGAATTGGGCCGCGCCTTTTACGCGTCCGGACCCGAATTGGTGCATCGCACCTTGCTGGACTATCTGAAACAGGCGGTCGCGCGGGGCGAGTTGGCAATCGACGACCTTGATCTGGCCGCACATCTGTTTGCCGAGATGTGCAAGGCAGACCTGCATGCCAAGTTGGTCTTTGGCGTTGGGTGCTGCCCTGCGGCAAGCGACAAGGACCGGGTCATCCGGGGCGCGGTGGCGATGTTCATGGCGCGCTATGGCACGAAGTCGGACTGATCCCGCTTAGGCGAGATCGCGCACCATCCATTGATTGCCTTCACCGCGCTGCAACTGGAAACGCCCTGATTTCAGCAGCAAATCCGACAGTTTGGCGCTGCCATAGGTGCGGGTGTCAAAATCGGGGTTGGCTTGGGTGATGAACTGGCCAAGCTGGCCCAGCGAATACCATTCCTCTTCCAGCCCAATCGCCTTCATCGCATTCACGATCACCGGAATCGCGGCGGTCGGGGGCTGCTTGCCGCCACTGGTCGCTTTCGGGGAGGCGTCTTTTTCGGTGTCGCGCCCGGTGCCTTTGCCTGCGGGTTTGGCGGGGGCGCTGGTCTCGGCCGTTCCAAGGTTCTCGACATAGATGAACCGTTTGCAGGCCTTGCGAAAGGCTTCGGGGGTTTTCTGCTCACCGATGCCATAGACATCAAGCCCCTGTTCGCGGATGCGCGCTGCAAGCCGGGTGAAATCGCTATCCGACGAGACCAGCACGAACCCGTCGAACAGGTCGGAATGCAGGAAATCCATCGCCGCAATCACAAGCCCGATGTCAGAGGCATTCTTACCCTTGGTATTGGAGAACTGCTGATCGGCGACCAGACCCAATTCGGCCACGCGCTTGGCCCAACCCGCCAACCGCTGCGCCGACCAATCGCCATAGATCCGGCGCACCGAGGCTTCGCCCAGCGACGCGATCTCTTCAAAGATCGCCTCGGCATAAGAGGCGGGCACATTATCGGCGTCGATCAACACACACAGACGGGGCGCGCGATGGGCAGGTGTGGCGTGGGGAAATTCGGACAGGATGGGCATTGTTTTTCCTCGTGGGTATGCGGTGCGAAGTAGCGCGCGCCAGCACTCTGACAACCGTTGCTTGAGCCTGCGCAATGGTCAAATGGAAAACGCCCCCTCGGGATGGAGGGGGCGTTCTGGCTTTGGTTTAGCTGCGATCAAAGATCGACATGTTTGCCCTTATGCGGCGCCCACAGCTTTTTGTTGGTCAGATAAAGCAGCGAGCTCAGCACGAGAAGCAACAGCACCGCCACAAAGCCCCAGCGCTTGCGCGCCATCAGCTTGGGTTCTGCCGACCACATCAGGAAGGCAGAGGCGTCTTCGGCCATCTGATGCACCGTTGCGGGGGTGCCGTCTTCGTATTCGATCAACTCATCGGACAGCGGCGGAGGCATCGCGATCCAGCCACCTGCGAAGGTGTGGTTGCCATAGAAATACGACCCGGCCTCTTCCTTTTCTTCGCCGTTATAGCCCGTCAGCACGGAATAGATGTATTCCGGCCCGCCCATGCCTTTGAGGAATTGGTTGATGCCCAGACCGTAGGGGCCGTGAAAGCCCGCTCGGGCCTTGGCCATCATCGACAGATCCGGGCCCATGCCCTCGCCCGTCACGGTCGGGAAATGGTCGGTTTCCTTGGCGGGGCGCTCCTCGCCGGTTTCTTTGTCGATTACGGTATGCTCGGCGGCATAGGCGCGCACCCAAGCGGGGTTCATGCCCAAGCCATCGGCATCCGCCAACGTGCGGTAGGCGACGTATTTCAGCCCGTGACAGGCCGAGCAGACCTCACGGTAAACCTGAAACCCGCGGCGTAGCTGCTGCTGGTCATAGGTCCCAAACGGGCCCTCAAACGAGAAGGCCACGTTTTCGACATGGCTGCCACCCTCGGCTGCCAGCGCCGGAGCGGCGACAAGACCCGCCGCGCCGATCGATAGGGCTGAGATTGCAGAGATCAGAAAGTTTTTCATGTTGCGTCCCTCTTCCTGACTCACTCAGCCGGAGTTTGTTTGATGCCGTAGTGATGATTGAAATCGTCCTCAATCGTCGCGGGCATTGCGGTCGGCTTTTCGATCAGGCCCAACAGCGGCAGGATGATCAGGAAATACACGAACCAATAGGTCGCCCCGATCAACGAGATGTAGGGGTAGATCCCGTCGGTCGGCATCGCGCCCACCCACATCAGCACGACGAAGTCGATTGCCAACAACCAGAACCACCATTTGAACATCGGACGGTAGCTGCCCGAGCGCATTTTTGAGGTATCCAGCCACGGTGCCAGCGCCATCACGATGATCGCGCCAAACATCGCCAGCACCCCAAAGAACTTGGCGTCCACGATCCCGAAGGTGATCCAATGCACGAACATCACCGCCCACACATCCGAGGTGAACGCGCGCAAGATCGCGTAGAACGGCAGGAAATACCATTCCGGCACGATATGGACCGGCGTGACCAACGGGTTGGCCTCGGTGTAGTTGTCAGGGTGGCCAAGGAAGTTCGGCATAAAGCCCACGACCGCCGCAAAGATCATCAAGATCACCGCCAAGGCGAAAAGGTCTTTGATGACGAAATAGGGCCAGAAGGGCAGGGTGTCTTTCTCGGCCTCGGCCTTCGAGGTTTTGCGCACATCCACGCCGGTCGGGTTGTTGTTGCCCGTGGTGTGGAAGGCCCAGATATGCACGATCACCAGCGCTGCGATCACGAAGGGCAGCAGGTAGTGCAACGAGAAGAAACGGTTGAGCGTCGCGTTATCAACCGCCGGTCCGCCCAGCAGCCAAGCCTGAATGCTTGGCCCGATACCGGGAATGGCGCCAAACAGGCCGGTGATCACGGTCGCGCCCCAGAACGACATCTGCCCCCAAGGCAGCACATAGCCCATGAACGCGGTGCCCATCATGCACAGGTAGATGATCATGCCGACGATCCATGTGATCTCACGCGGGGCTTTGTAGGACCCGTAATAGAGACCACGGAAGATGTGGATATAAACGGCAAAGAAGAACAGCGAGGCGCCGTTGGCGTGAATGTAGCGCAGCATGTAGCCGCCATTCACGTCGCGCATGATATGCTCGACGCTGGCGAAGGCCAGATCGACATGGGGCGTGTAATGCATCGCCAGAACGATGCCGGTGATGATCTGCAGCACAAGGCAGAATGCCAGGACGATGCCCCAGATCCACCACCAGTTCAGGTTTTTCGGCGTGGGGATCATGATCGTGTCATAAATCAACCCGACAATGGGAAGGCGCGAATGCACCCATTTTTCGATGCCCGTCTTGGGCTCGTAATGGTCGTGGGGAATGCCCGACATTTTAGGTCTCCTCAGCCCAACAGGATCGTGGTGTCATCGGTGAACTGAGCCACCGGGATATCAAGGTTGCGCGGTGCGGGGCCTTTGCGGATGCGCCCGGCCGAGTCGTAATGCGACCCGTGACAGGGGCAGAACCAGCCGCCGAAATCGCCCGACATGTTACCGATCGGAACGCAGCCCAGATGGGTGCAAACGCCGATCATCACCAACCATTCGCCCGCCTCGTCCAGCGTGCGGTTTTCATCGGTCGCCTCTGCGCCCGGCTTGTTAGCGTTCTCAGCCGAAATGTCGACCAGCTCGTCCAGCGGCACGGCGCGCGCCATGTCGATCTCTTCCTGGCTGCGGCGGCGCACGAAGACCGGCTTGCCGCGCCATTTCACTGTCAGCTGCGTGCCCGTCTCGACACCCGAGACGTCGACATAAATCGACGACATCGCTTTGACGTCCGCCGAGGCGTTCATCTGATTGACCAGCGGCCAGACGGCGGCGCCAGTGACGACTGCGCCAGTGCCGGCGGTCGCGTAATAGAGGAAATCCCTCCGGGTGCCTGCGTGATTTTCTGGGTTGGACACGTTGTCTCTCCTTCCGGGGCCCGCGGTGTCGGACCGATAGTGACGTGCCGGGGCACACAGTGTTGTGTGCCCAAACATGCTTGCTCTCATATCAATCACGGAATCGTCAGTCCAGAACGCATTCACCCCGAGGGGGTGCGAATTGCGGCTAAGCAGCCTTTCACGCAGGGTTAATCCAGTCTGGACGGGAAAAAGTGATCGGCGTGCCCGCCTGCGCACCCAAGCTTGGGCCACAGATCAAACCCTTAGCGTGTTCAGAGCGAATCAATAATCGTGAGCCTGCGTGAGTGGGCGTGATCTGTGGATAACTCAATCCGGTGCCAGCATGTAGCCAAGTCCGCGCACTGTTTGCAGATAGCGTGGCTCGCGCGGGTCGCGTTCGATCTTGCGGCGCAGGCGGGTGATTTGGACATCCACCGCGCGGTCGCCGCCACCCTCGTCATGCGCGGTGCGGTCGCGGCCCAGCTCTTCGATCAGGGCGCTGCGCGAGATTACCTCGCCCGCATGGGTGGCGAAGATCTTCATCAGTTGCACTTCGGTCGCGGTGAGGCGCACCGGGGCCTCGCCATCCCACAGCTCGCCCCGGTCGTGGTCGTATTTCAGCGCCCCGAGCGACAGGAATTTCGGCCCGGTTTCCGCCTCTTGGGGAACCCGGCGCAGGATCGCATTGATGCGCAACAGCAGTTCCTTGGGCTCAAACGGCTTGGCGAGATAGTCATCGGCCCCCGCCTCAAGGCCCTCAATGCGCTCGCGCGTGTCGCCCCGCGCTGTCAGCAGCAAGATCGGCGTCGAAATCGACTTGCGCAAATCGCGCGTCAGGCTCAACCCATCTTCGCCCGGCATCATCACATCCATCACGATCAGGTTGAAATCGAGCCCCGCCAACAGCCGCCGCGCATGGGCCGCATCGCGCGCCGCCGTCACCAGAAATCCGTTGCGCTGCAAAAAGCTCTTCAGCAATAATCGGATGCGTTCATCATCGTCGATGATCAACAGATGCGGGTCGGCCTGATAGGGCATCACTCTTCCTTCATCTGTTGGTAGAGGCGCTGCAGATCAGACCCCATCATCGCCTCAAGAACCTGTCGAAACCCCGCCACTGCCTGCGGCCCTGCCATGCGATAGGCGCTGCGCATCCGGCCGCGCTGTGCCTCAGAGAGGGCCCGTTCCAATGTGTGCCCAGCCTCGGTCAAATATAACTGGCGCTCGCGCTTGTCGCGCCGCCCCACCCGGCTTTCCACCAGACCATCCTCGATCAACGTGCGCAACACCCGGTTCAGCGACTGCTTGGTCACGCCCAGCACCGCCAGCAAAGTGGTCACTGTCAGCCCCGATTGTCGATTGATGAAATGCAGCGCGCGGTGATGGGCGCGGCCATAGCCATGCTCTTCGAGCAGACGATCAGGATCGGCGGTAAAGGCGCGATAGGCAAAAAACATCGCCTCGGTCCCGCGCCGCAACTGCTCGTCGGTGAGAAACAGGAGCGTCTCGCCCCCAGGGCTTCCACTATCGGCCATCTATCCCTCTACTCTTTTTCGTGACTTTAAGTCAGTCTTGTTGACTATCCAAGACTCAACTGCTAGCGAACGACAGTTTCTGCGCAAGAAAATGCCCATATCGGACCTAACTTGCGCAACATTCGTAAATCGGTGTAACGCCAAGGAGGGTGAAATGGCCGGGGCCTATGATGATCGCGACGGCAAGATCTGGATGGACGGGAAGATGGTGGAGTGGCGTGACGCCAATGTCCATATTCTGACCCACGCGCTGCATTACGCGTCCTCGGTATTCGAAGGCGAGCGCTGTTACAACGGCACGATCTTCAAATCGCGTCTGCATTCCGAGCGTCTGCTCAAGTCGGGTCAACTGCTGGACATGACGATCCCCTATTCGGTCGATGAGATCGAAAAGGCGAAATACGCGATGCTCAAGGCCAATGGCTGGACCGATGCCTATGTGCGTGTCGTGGCATGGCGGGGCGCGGGCGATGACATGGGTGTCTCGGCGCGACGCAACCCGGTGCGGATGGCCGTGGCTGGTTGGGAATGGGGCAACTATTACGGAGATGCCAAAACCAAGGGCGCCAAGCTGGACATCGCGAAATGGCGCCGCCCCGATCCACGCACCATCCCGGTGGAGGCCAAGGCGGCCGGTCTTTACATGATCTGCACCATGTCCAAGCATATCGCCGAGGATAAGGGCTGCTCGGACGCGCTATTCATGGATTATCGCGGCTATGTGGCCGAGGCGACGGGGGCCAATATCTTCTTCGTCAAGGATGGCGAGGTTCACACGCCGCTCGCCGATTGCTTCCTCAACGGGATCACCCGGCAGACCGTGATCGGCCTGCTCAAGGATAAGGGCATCACCGTGCATGAGCGCCGCATCGAGCCGTCCGAACTGGCCGGGTTCGAGCAGTGCTGGCTTACCGGTACCGCCGCCGAGGTGACGCCCGTGGGTCAGATCGGAGATTTCCACTTTGAGGTGGGCGCGTTGACGCGCGACATTTCCGAAACCTACGAGAAACTCGTGCGCAGCTGATGTCTGTGCACCTGAAATGACAAAGGGCGCGCCATTAGGCGCGCCCTTTTGATATTCAAATCATAGATCGGCCTAGGCCTCTTCGTGCCGCTCGATGCGCAGAAATTGCGTAACGCGCGCGCCCGATTCCCCATGCGAGCGCTTGGACAGATCTTGCACGGCGGGATGGACGCCTTCCTTGCGCTGCAAAGTGAGAAAACGCTGTAAACGGGCGCTCTCCGAGGCCGGTTTTGCGTGGTCAATAACGTGACGCGACATCGCTTTGGCTCCTCTAATCATTGCTGGAAGATCCATTATAACAGATTTTGACCGAGTCGGCATGCGTTAGATCAAGACGCTCACATCTGCGCCCTCAGGCTTGCGGCGTGCCCGCCTTGCGCGCGCGCCGCCGCTCCAGCCCCAATTGCCGCTCGCGCCAGATAATCAAAATGCCCGCGCTGATCACCAGCCCGGCGCCGCTTAGGGTCCACGCAGTCGGCACCTCGTTGAAAATCGCATAGCCTATCGCTAGCGCAAACAACATCGAGGCGTAATCGAACGGCGCAATCAGCGACGCATCGGCAAAGCGGTAGGCCGAGGTCAGCATGATCTGCCCCGTGCCGCCGATCAGCCCCGCCACGATCAACAAGATCGCCTCGCGCGGGGTCGGCAACACCCAGCCAAACGGGATCGAGGCAAGCGATAACAGGGTGGCGGTGATCGAGAACCAAAACACGATGGCCGAGGTGCGTTCGGTTCCCACCATTCGCCGAATCTGGATTTGTGCCAGCGCGGCACAGGTGGCCCCCGCCAGCGCAAGTGCTGCGCCAAATGCCTCAACCCCTTGGGCCGGACCCGATCCGCCCAGTCGCGGCCACAGCACGACCAACACCCCCGCAAGCCCCAAACCCACGGCAGAAAACCGAAACAGCCGCACCGTTTCGCGCAAGAACAGCGCGGCAAACACCACTGTCAACAAAGGCGCGGCATAGCCCAAAGCCGTGGCTTCGGGCAGCGGCAGATAGGCGAGAGAGGCGAAACTCAGCGCCATTGCCGTGGTGCCAATCACCCCGCGCATCACATGATTGATCGGGTTTCTCACGCGCAGGCCGCCGCGCAATTCATGCCGCCACGCCAGCCAGACAAGCAGCGGCACCATCCCGAAGGCCGAGCGGAAAAACACCGCTTCACCGGGCGGGATCGTGTCTGAGACCGCCTTGATGATCGCCTGCATGATGACAAACGCGATCACTGTTCCCAGTTTCAAGGTGATGCCCAAGAACGGTGACGGTGTGGAAATGGCGGGGCTGCTCATATCTGCTGCCTTATCAGATGCGCCCGCCAATGCCAGAGCCCGCGCGCATTTTAGTCCCCAAGCTGGGACAGCGCCCAAGACGCGGCCTCGGCCACAGTGGGATTGGTGTCACTGAGATGCGCGCGCACGGCACCAGCCAAGGTGCGATCGTGAGAATTTCCAATCGCATACAGCACATTGCGTAAGAACCGATCGCGCCCGATTCGCTTGATCGGCGAGCCGGAAAACCGCGCGCGAAAGGCAGCGTCATCCAGCGCCGCCAATTCGGCCAAGGGCGGCGCGCCAACCCCGCCATGATAGCGCGCCTCACGTGCGGTGGCCGCGAACTTGTTCCACGGGCAGGCGGCAAGACAATCGTCGCAGCCATAAATCCGGTTACCCATCTTGGCGCGCAATTCCAGATCAATCGGCCCGCTATGCTCAATCGTCAGATAGGAAATGCAGCGCCGCGCATCAAGCTGGAACGGCGCAGGAAATGCCTGCGTCGGGCAGATATCCAGACAGGCGGTGCACTGGCCACAATGCTCGGTTTCCGGCGTATCGGGGGCGAACTCCAGCGTGGTGAAAATCGCGCCGAGGAAAAACCAGTTGCCCAGATCGCGCGCCAACAGATTGGTGTGCTTGCCCTGCCAGCCCAAACCCGCCGCCTGCGCCAAGGGCTTTTCCATCACCGGGGCGGTATCGACAAAGACCTTGATCTCCCCCTCGGGCGCTTGTTCCAGCAACCAGCGCCCGACCCGTTTCAGCCGCTTCTTCACCAGATCATGATAATCGCGCCCCTGCGCATAGGCGGAAATTACCCCCTGATCGCGCTGCTCTAACAGCGCCAGCGGGTCATAGTCAGGCGTATAGCTCTCGGCCAACATCAGAACCGAGCGCGCCTGCGGCCACAGCGCCGCCGGATCGCCCCGCCACGCGCGCCGTTCCTCCATCCAGCCCATCTGGCCGTGCATCCCTGCGCCGACAAACGCCTCAAGCCGCGCCGCCGCCTGCGGGATCGCATCGGGCCGCGTCACGCGCGCCTTGGAAAACCCTTCCTCAAGCGCTTTGGCCACCAGCCGTGATTTCAAATCCTCCACGGCCTCTTCCTCTTGATAAAAATATCCCGGGGGTCTGGGGGCAGCGCCCCCAGCCTGAGCGTCTTAGAAATCCAGCTCGCCATATTGCGGCGCGGGCGGCATGCCCGACAGTTGATCGGCCAGAAGCGAGCGGAAGGCCGGGCGCGATTTGATCTTCGCGTACCAATCCTTCACCGCCTCGGATCGGTTCCAGTCCACATCCGAGATGTAATCGAGACAGCTCAGATGGGCGGCGGCGGCGAAATCGGCCAGCGTCATCACATCGCCCGCCAGCCAACGGCGCTGATCGAGCAGCCAGCCCATGTAATCGAGGTGAAATTTGATCGCCGAGAGGCCCGATTTCACAGCCTTACTGTCGGGATAGCCCTCTTTGCGGACCTTTTTCCAGACCCGTTCGCCCATCACCTTGCTGGTCACTTCGGCGTTGAATTTATCGTCAAACCACGCGCACAGACGGCGCACCTCGTAGCGCCCGGTCGCATCGCGCGGCATTAAAGGGGCCTCGGGGTAGCGCTCGTCGATATATTCGCAGATCGCCTGACTTTCGGCCATCACCATGCCGTCCATCTTGAGCACCGGCACTTTGCCCGCCGGGTTGCGGCGCAGGAAATCGGCCTGCTGCTCCCAATAGCGTTCTTCGACCAGTTCGACCTCAAGCTTCTTTTCAGCCAGCGTCAGGCGAACCTTGCGACAATAGGGGGATAGCGCAACATGATAGAGGCGGATCATCGGTGGCGGTCTCGCATCTCGTTTCGGGATGCCTCCCTGATAGCGAGGCCCGCGCGCAGGTTCAATGGGGCGGAGCATCACACGGGCGCGCTCGCGCTTGGCAGGCGGGGCCTCCGGCGGGAGTATTTAGGGCTAGATGAAAGGGGGTGATCAGAACGCTTTGCGGGCGCGCAATGCGGCCTGAATCGTGCCATCGTCAAGGTAGTCCAGCTCGCCCCCGATGGGCACGCCTTGCGCGAGGCTGGTGACGGCCACCCCCATCGGTTCGAGCGCCTCGGCGATGTAATGGGCGGTGGTTTGACCCTCGACCGTGGCGTTGAGTGCAAGGATGACTTCGCGGATTCCCTCGGATTGAATGCGCGCGATCAGGTCGGGGATGCGTAGCTCTTCGGGGCCGATGGCATCGAGCGCAGACAGTGTGCCGCCCAGCACATGGTAGCGTCCCTTGAAGGCGTGACCGCGCTCCATTGCCCAGAGATCAGCAACATCCTCGATCACGCAAAGTTCGCCGATGGCGCGGCGCTCGTCCTCGCAGATCGCGCAGACCGGTTGGCCCGAGATATTGCCGCAGCGCGCACATTCGCGGGCGTTGCGTGCGACATCGGCCATCACTTCGGCCAGCGGGGCCATCAGTTGCGCGCGCTTGGAGATCAGGTGCAGCACCGCGCGGCGTGCCGAGCGCGGCCCAAGGCCGGGCAGACGCGCCATCAGCGCGATAAGCCCCTCGATGTCGTCGCGCCCTTGGGTCATGGGGTGCGCCGTCCGATCAACCGGGAAGTTCCATATTTTCGGGCAGGCCCATCTCGCGCAGCAGGCGGCGTTGCTCTTCGCTCTCGCGCTCTTTGGCTTTGGCTTGGGTGTCTTTGATGGCGGCGAGGATCAGGTCTTCGACGACTTCCTTTTCCGAAGCTTGCAGGATCGAGGGATCGATCGACAGCCCCGTCAGCTCGCCCTTGGCGGTGGCGCGTGCCTGCACCAGACCGGCACCGGCCTCGCCGATGACGACGATGGAATTCAGCTCGGATTGCAGCTGCGCCATCTTTTCCTGCATTTCCTTGGCGGCCTTCATCATCTTGGCCATATCGCCCATCGCGCCCAGTCCCTTGAACATCGCTGTCTCCTGTTAGATCGTTTTGTCTCAGATACGCATGGGCAGGGCTGTGAACAAGGTTCCGCCGGGCTTAGCTATCTTCGAACGGGTCCCATTCGTCATCAACCTCGGGCAGGGCCTCGGTGGCGATTTCGGCGTTGAGGGCTGCGGCATCGGTGATCTCGTCAAATTTGGCCTGCGGGAAAACCTCAAAAATCGCGGCGACAAGCGGGTTATGCATCGCCTCGGCCTTGGCCTGATCCATCTGCGCGGTTTTCACCTCGGCGATGGTATCCGCCCCCCCCTCAGACACCACCGAGACGCCCCAGCGTTCGCCCGTCCAAACTTGAAGCCGTGCGGCCAAGGTCGCGGCGAGATCGCGTGAGGCGCGCTCGGTCGGTTGAAACTCGATCCGGCCGGGGCGGTACTGCACGAGGCGCAGGTTGCTTTCGACTTCGAGCAGCAGCGTCATGTCGCGCATCCGCGCGATCAAATCGACCACATCGTCAAAGCTGGCAAAGTGCGCCAGCGCGTCGGGGGCCTCAGCCGGGCTTGCCTGCGCCACAGCTACTGCCCCACCGCCCGCGCGCCGGGCCCGCAGGGTTGCGCCATGCACCGGGCTGGTCGAGGGCGCAGCCCCGCGCCCGGCGGCTTGGGTGTTCGCCCCGGGGCCTTGCTGGATCTTGCGGATCAGCGTGTCGGGATCGGGCAGATCGGAGACATGCGTCATGCGGATCAGCGCCATCTCGGTGGCCATCATCGTGTTGGGCGCGCCCGCGACTTCCTCGATGGATTTCAGCAACATCTGCCATAGCCGCGTCAGCACCCGCATCGGGATTGCGCCAGCCATTTCCTGCCCGCGCTTGCGCTCGTCCGGGGGCACGGTCGGGTCTTCGGCGGCTTCGGGTGTGACCTTGATCACCGACACCCAATGGGTGATTTCGGCCAAGTCGCGCAGGATCGCCATCGGGTCAGCGCCATCGGCATATTGCGCGGATAGTTCGGTCAGCGCCTCGGCAGCTTGACCGTGCAAGATCATGTCAAACAGATCGAGCACCCGGCCGCGATCGGCCAGCCCCAGCATCGCGCGCACCTGCTCGGCGGTGGTTTCGCCCGCGCCATGCGCAATCGCCTGATCGAGCAGCGACATCGCATCGCGCACCGACCCTTCGGCCGCGCGCGTAATTAACGCCAATGCGTCTTGCGCGATCTGCGCGCTTTCAAGTTCGGCAATTTTGCGCAGGTGATCCATCATCACCTCGGGCTCGATCCGGCGCAGATCAAAGCGCTGGCAGCGCGACAGAACCGTCACCGGAACCTTGCGAATTTCGGTCGTGGCGAAGATGAATTTCACATGCGCGGGCGGTTCTTCGAGCGTCTTCAAAAGCGCGTTGAAGGCGCTTGTCGACAGCATGTGAACTTCGTCGATGATATAGACTTTGTAGCGCGCCGAAGCCGCCCGGTAATGCACCGACTCGATGATTTCACGAATATCGCCAACCCCGGTGCGCGAGGCGGCGTCCATCTCCATCACATCGACATGACGCCCCTCGGCGATGGCAATGCAATTCTCGCATTGATCGCAGGGCTCGGTCGTCGGGGTGCCCTTGCCATCCGGGCCGATGCAGTTCAGCCCCTTGGCGATGATGCGCGCGGTGGTGGTTTTGCCGGTGCCGCGAATGCCCGTCATGATAAAGGCCTGCGCGATGCGATCCGCAGCAAACGCGTTTTTCAACGTGCGCACCATCGGTTCCTGACCGATCAGATCGGCAAAGGTCGCGGGGCGGTATTTGCGCGCGAGGACCTGGTATTGAGTTTCGCTCATCGGGGCTCCGGCCTGTGGTTTTGGCGTTAGACTATGCGCCACCGCGTGTGAGGTCCAGCCGGGTCATTCCCATTCCATCTGCGAAAACACGGCCTGCGCGTTGCGTTTGGCCAGCATGTCGAAATCTTGCAGATAGCTGAACGCGGATTGGTCCACCTCGACCGAGCCGATAATCTCGCCGCCGCCCTCGATATAGGTGGCCATCTCGGTGCGCAGGTTGGTTAGGTAATCGTAGGTATCATGGCGCGCGGTGGCCAGTTCGGTGGCGGGGCCGTGACCGGGCACGACCACCTTGGGGTTATGGGCGGCCATGTCATCAAAGGCCGCGACCCAGCCTTTTGACGATGACATGTCCAACACACCCAGAATACGCCCGACAAAAACAATATCGCCGGTGAACATCACAGATTGCGCGGGTAGCCAGACATAGCTGTCGCCCGGGGTGTGAGCGGGGCCGGGATGGGTGATCTCGATCTCGCGCCCGCCAAGGGTCAAGCTGTGGTGTTCGTCAAAGCTGATATCGGCATAGGCGGGCGTGGTTCCCGCCAGCGCCGCCTTGCCCATCAGCGCGTCAAGCACCGTCAATTCCATTGAGCCGCGCGCCTTCTGATCGGCCACCGCATCATCCGAGGCGATCACCTGCGCGCCCTGCGCCTGCCAATAGCTATTGCCCAGCCAGCGATGATCCTGCCCGCCGGTATTGATGACATATGTCACCGGCTGATCGGTCAGTGTCTTGATGACCTCATCCAGCGCCTGCGCGCCTTTGAACGAGGCCCCCGCATCCACCAGCACCGCGCCGGCATCGGTCACGATCAACCCAAACGTCGCGTTATTGCCAAGGTTCTCGGCGTCGCGCTGCCCGAACGGGCCCTGAATGGCGTAAGTGCCGGGGGCAACTTCGGTGCTGTGCAGGGTTTGCGCCGCCAGCGGCAGCGGCATCAGGGCCAGCAAGGCCAGAACGAAACGCTTCATATGTCTCTCCCTTTGGCGCGAAACTATCCGCGCGCAGCCTTGGCTCGCAAGTGTCATGATGAAGCAGGGAAAGGGTGAGAGGCTGGACAGCGACCCAAGCGGGGCTCGTTGCGGCTGCTTCCTTCCGGATCTGACCGGGTTGGCGAGGCGCTCGCCCGCGCCAACCTCTCACGGGGGGATATAGGGGTAGGCGCGCGGATTCGCAACCCGTTTGAGCAGCGCGAAATTTGGTGCCTTGGGGTGGTTCACGGCGCTGCGCGCCCCCATCTCTTTATACTCAGGAGGTGCCATATGCGAACTTGTTTGACCGCCGTGATCCTTGCTCTGGGGCTTGGCCAGCCGCTACTCGCGCAGAATGTGGGCGAAAAACCCGCCAGCCGCGATGCACCCTTTACGCTGCAAGCAGTCGCGCGCCTGCAAAACCCGTGGGCGATTGCGCCGCTGCCGGGGGGCGATGTGCTGGTGAGCGGCAAAGCGGGCCGGATGTGGCGTGTCGGCCAAGGTGGCATGAGCGAACTCAAAGGGCTGCCGAAGGTGCAGTATAGCGGCCAGAACGGGATGCTCGATGTCGCCATCGCACCCGATTTCGCGCAAACGCAGGCGGTCTATATCACCTATGTCTCACCGCAAAACGCACTGGTTCTGGCGCGCGGCACGCTGCGCGCGGATCGGCTGGAGGGGATCAAGACGCTTTGGCAGCAGACCCCCGGCGGGCGCGGTCAACCCGGTGGGATCATCGCCTTTGGGCCTGATGGAATGCTCTATCTCAGCGTCGGTGACCGGATGCAGCCCGACACCGCGCAAGCCCCCGACGATCCACGCGGCAAAATTCTGCGCCTCACCCGCGAGGGCAAAGCCGCCCCCGGCAATCCGCAGTATGATGCGGGTGGTGTGCGCGCGCAGACGTGGTCCGAGGGCCATCGCAATGCCTATGGCCTCGCCTTCAGCCCCGACGGCACGCTGTGGGAGCATGAAATGGGCCCGCGCGGTGGCGATGAGTTGAACGAGATCAAACCGGGTCTCAACTATGGCTGGCCGCTGGTGTCAAACGGGCGGCATTATTCCGGCCTGCCAATCCCCGATCACGATACGCGTCCCGATCTGGCTGCGCCGAAACTCTGGTGGTCGCCTGTGATCGCACCGGCGGGTCTGGCGATTTACGAAGGACAAGATTTTCCGTCATGGGATGGCGATATGCTGATCGGCGGTCTGGCGGGGCAGGGGCTTGCGCTGGTGGCGGGCGATGGGTCGGATCAACTGGCGCGCTGGGATCTGGGGATGCGCGTGCGCGACGTGGCGGTCGGTGCCCAAGGGCAGGTCTGGATCATTGAGGATAGCGATGATGGGCAGCTTTATCGGCTGGTCCCGAAATAAGCCCTGCTTATTTGCGCATCGCGTAGGGCCCGTGCCTATCGCGGGAAAGGGGCTGCAATGCGGCCCCCCGTCACATGAAATCGACGAAGCCCTTCTTAGAAATCAAGCGAATTGCGTTCGCGATAACCTTGCAGAAAGCTTGCGAGACGCGGGTCGGAGGGGGCGTCGAACACGTCACGTGGCGAGCCAACGGCGACGATCTCACCGCGTTCCATGAACACGACACGGTCCGCGACATGGGCGGCAAACCCCATCTCATGGGTGACCACGACCATCGTCATGCCTTCGGCGGCAAGCTGTTTCATAACGCCCAGAACCTCACCCACGAGTTCGGGGTCAAGTGCGCTTGTCGGCTCGTCAAACAGCATGATGCGCGGCTCCATCGCGATGGCGCGCGCGATGGCTACACGCTGTTGCTGCCCGCCCGACAGGTGGCTGGGATGGTTGCCTTCCTTGTCGCCCAGCCCGACCTTGGTAAGCGCCTCGCGCGCGCGTGTTTCGGCTTGCGCGCGCGACAGACCGCGCACGCGCTCCAGCCCTTCGGCGACGTTCTGCAACGCGGTCATATGGGGCCAGAGGTTGAACTGCTGAAACACCATCCCGATCTCGCGGCGCATTTCGCGCAGGCGGCGCGGCGCCATACGTTTGCCACCGGGCGTCTCATAGCCGATCAACTGATCATCGATGCGCACCTCGCCGCTGTCGTAATCCTCAAGCACATTGATACAGCGCAAAAGCGTGGATTTACCCGACCCGGATGGGCCGATCAGACAGGTTACCTTGCCCGGTGGGATGTCGAGCGAAACGTCTTTGAGGGCCTGAAACGGGCCGTAGAATTTGTTGACGTTACGCAGATAGGCGGCTGCGGGTGCCGCTGGCTGATGGGTCATATTTCAGCTCCGATCAATTAGGTAATGGGTGAAACGGCGTTCAAGACGACGTCCGATCCGCGAGATCGCCTCGACGAAGCCCCAGAAGAACAGCGCAAGGATCAGGATCGGGGTGACGAAGGCGAAGGTTTCGCTCATCATCGTCTGGGTCTGGAACATGATCTCGGGGACGGTGATCATCGACAGGATGACGGTTTCCTTGGTCAGGATGATCGCGAAATTCACCAGCGCCGGAAGGGCCGAGACCATCATTACCGGCACCATTATGCGCGAAACGATGGTGGAGTTGCGAAAGCCAATCGCGCGCGCGGCCTCGATCTGGCCCAGTGGCACCGCGTCAAAGCCCGCGCGCAGGATCTCGGTGAAATAGGCGCTGCCGTAGATCGTCAATCCAAGGATGCCCGCAGGCAGCGCATCCAGCCGCAGCCCGATCAGCGGCCCGCCGTAATAAAGCACGAATAACTGAACCAGAAAGGGCGTGCCGCGAATGAACTCCACATAGGCGCGGATCGGATAACCAAGCGCGCGGGGGCCAAACCGGCGTGCGATTTCGATCAAAAAGCCCAGCACAAAACCGAAAGCCGTGCCCAGCAGCCAACTGAAAATGGTCAATCCGAACCCGGTCAGCAAATCAGGGCCGTAGCGGTGCAGCGTCTCCAGCATCAGACGGCGAGCCTCCGTTCAAGAACGCGCCCGACCTGCGCGATGACAAGGTTGATCGCGAGGTAGATGAACGCAGCCGCGAGGTAGATTTCGAGGGGGCGAAAGGTTGCAGCGGCGATGGATTGGCTCATCCGTGTGATCTCGACAATGCCGACCACGGTGACCAGCGAGCTGGCCTTCACAAGCAAGATCAACTCATTGACGATGGCGGGTAAGCCGATCTTGAGCGCCTGTGGCAGCAGGATTCGCACCCAGACATCCAGCGGCGCCATTCCGATCGCGGCGGCGGCTTCGGCCTGACCTTTGGGAATTGCGTTGAGCGAGCCGCGCAGTACTTCTGACAGATAGGCCGCGGCACAAAACCCCACGGTCAGGACCGCCGCGACAAGGGCCGGCACGTTCAGCCCGATCACCGGCAGCAGGTAGTAGGCCACAAGCAATTGGATCAGCAGCGGCACGCCGCGAAAGAAGCTGACATAAAGTGCTGCGGCCCGGCGCAGCCATATTTTATGCGAGAGGGCTGCGGCACAGATAACGGCCCCAAGGATGAGCCCTTCAAGACAGCCAAGCACCGAGATCAGCAGCGTATAGCGCGCCGAGCCGATCAACACTGGCAAATTATCTATGATCGTCTGGAATGAGAACATGGCCACACCCTGATTGTGGACGAGAAAATGGCGCGGGCCGGAATGGCTTCGGCCCGCGCAAGCTGTCTTAGAGTTTGGGCATCATCTGGGGCAAAGCGGTTGCCGCACCGAACCATTTCTCTTGCAGGGTCTTCATCCGTCCATCCGCCTCGATCTTCTTGAGGGCGTCATTCACCGCCGCGACCAATGTGTCACCCTCACCCTTGCGGGCGACATAGCCGAAATAGGTCGGCGTGCCGAAGGGCGGGTTCACGACGGCGAAATCGTCGGGGCGCTTCTTGGCAAGGTAGTTGAGTAGCGGCGCAGAGCCTGCAACCGCGTCAAGCCGTCCGGTCATCAGATCGGCATAGGCCTCGTCATTGGTTCCGTATTCCTTGATGGTGAAGCCGCCGATCTTGGCGCTGTAGGCATCAAGCTGCTTTTGCTGGGCCGTGCCTTTTTGCACGCCAACGGTCAGGCCCTTGGCATCCTCGGGCTTCGTCATCTTGCCACCCTTGCGCTGCACGAAGGTCACGGTCGCATCCGCGATCGGCAGGGTAAAGCTGTAGCGATCGGCGCGTTCGGCCGTCATCGTCACCGGGGCGAGCACGAAGTCGAATTTCTTCACTTCAAGACCGGGCAGGATCGAGGTCCAGGGCAGGTCTTCATAGACCGGGGCGACGCCCATTTCCTTGGCGATCTCATCAAACAGATCCCGGTCAAAGCCAACGTAATTGCCGTTCTCGAGCATGTCGAAAGGCGCGTAATGCATCTCGGTCGCAGCGACGATCTTGCCAGCGGCCTTGATGTCGGCAAGGTCATCGGCCAGTGCACCCGACGCGGTGATGGCCAGCGCGCCCAGACCGAAAAGGGCGGATTTCAGTGTCGTGGAAAACATCATGTCTTCTCTCCTGTTGGTGGGGCTTTGGGGCTCCGGCGCTGCGCCCCGATGGGCACCGGATAGTTGAACTGGCACCGGGTGACCCGCCACCAGAAAAGTTCATGTAAGGGCCCTCACACTCACGGAAATCATCGGGCCATCGGCACGAAGGTTGCCCGTCAGATCGTCTTGCGGATCAGGCAGTAAAACCTCGTCCGGGTGCAATATGAAATCTCCGATCTTGACGGGATGCGTGCGTGTCACAAGGGCTATGGTGTCGCTGGGCACGGCTTGGCCAGCGGCCAGCATCTCGACCCGGTGCACGCAGGCGCCGCGCCGGGTCATAATGTTGAAATCCAGTATCGGCCCATCGGTCAGATGCGCGTTCAGGGCCGCCTCGCCCGGAAAGGACAGGGGCGGTGCGCTGGCATCAAGTGTCACCGATCCGCCCTGCGCGAAGCTCAGCGTCATCCCGGCCCCCGACAGAACCGTCAAGGTGCGATCAATGCCCGCAAATGCCGAGAACGCGCCGTCGCTTGCGACCTCGGCCATGCTCAGCCGCCACACCATATCGTCAAAGCCCGCCCCTTCGGGAAAGGCGGCAATCTCCCAAGTCAGACCGCCCCCGTTCTTCCAGGGCGTGGCCGTCAGATCGCTGCGGCGGAGTCGTTTCATTTCAGGATGCCCGGCAGATCGAGACCATGTTCGATTGCGCAATCGCGCGCGATCTCATAGCCCGCATCGGCATGGCGCATCACGCCGGTGGCCGGGTCGTTCCACAGTACCCGCTTGAGGCGACGGTCGGCATCTTCGGTGCCATCGCAACAGATCACCATGCCCGAATGCTGCGAGAATCCCATCCCGACGCCGCCGCCGTGATGCAGCGACACCCAAGTCGCGCCCGAGGCGGTATTGAGCAGCGCGTTCAGCAAGGGCCAGTCGGACACCGCATCCGAGCCATCCTTCATCGCTTCGGTCTCACGGTTGGGCGAAGCGACCGAGCCGCTATCAAGGTGATCGCGCCCGATCACGACGGGGGCTTTCAGCTCGCCATTGCGCACCATCTCGTTGATTGCCAGACCCGCCTTGTGGCGCTCGCCAAGCCCGATCCACATGATCCGCGCGGGCAGCCCCTGAAAGGCGATGCGCTCGCGTGCCATGTCAAGCCAACGATGCAATTGCACGTTCTCGGGGAAGATCTCCTTCATCCGCTGGTCGGTCTTGTAGATATCTTCGGGATCGCCCGACAGCGCCGCCCAGCGGAACGGGCCAACGCCGCGGCAGAACAGCGGGCGGATATAGGCGGGCACGAAACCGGGGAAAGCAAACGCGTTTTCCAACCCCTCTTCCTGCGCCATCTGGCGGATGTTGTTGCCATAATCGAGCGTGGGTACGCCCGCATTCCAAAAGCCCACCATCGCCTCAACATGATCGCGCATTGAGGCGCGGGCGGCGGCAGCGACCCCGGCGGGATTGCTCTCCTGCTCGGCGCGCCATTGCGCAACGGTCCAGCCCTTGGGCAGATAGCCGTGGAAGGGATCATGCGCCGAGGTCTGGTCGGTTACCATGTCGGGGCGCCCATTGGGCAGCGCCTCGCCCGCCTGCATCCGGCGCAGGATTTCGGGGAAGATGTCAGCGGCATTGCCGATCAGCGCGACCGATTTTGCCTCGCCCGCCGCCGTCCAACGCCCGATCATCGCCAGCGCCTCGTCCAGAGAATGAGTTTTTTCATCGCAATAGCGCGTGCGGATACGGAAATCGGCGCGGGTTTCGTCGCATTCCACAGCCAGACAGCATGCGCCTGCCATCACCGCCGCCAGCGGCTGCGCACCGCCCATGCCGCCAAGCCCCCCGGTCAGAATCCAGCGCCCTGTCAGATCGCCATCGTAATGCTGACGCCCGGCTTCAGCGAAGGTTTCATAGGTGCCCTGAACGATGCCCTGCGCGCCGATATAAATCCACGAGCCCGCGGTCATCTGGCCATACATCGCCAGACCCTTCTTATCGAGCTCGTTGAAATGGTCCCAAGTCGCCCAATGCGGCACGAGGTTGGAATTGGCGATCAGCACACGCGGCGCATCCGCGTGGGTCTGAAAAATACCCACTGGCTTGCCCGATTGCACCAGCAGCGTCTGGTCGGATTCAAGCTTGCGCAGCGAGTCACAGATCAGGTCGAAATCTTCCCAAGTGCGTGCCGCGCGTCCGATGCCGCCATAGACCACCAGCTCATGTGGGTTCTCGGCCACATCGGGGTGGAGGTTGTTCATCAACATGCGCAGCGGCGCTTCGGTCAGCCAGCTTTTGGCGGTGATCTCGGTGCCGGTCGCGGGGTAGATGTCGCGGGTATTGTGACGCGGGTTGGTCATCAAATCGGTCCTTTCAGCATGTCAGGCGAGCAGGCGGCCCGCGATGATGTTGCGTTGAATTTCAGAGGAGCCCTCGTAGATGCGCATGATGCGCAGATCGCGAAGGTGACGTTCCAGCGGGAAGTCCTGCGTAAAGCCGTAGCCGCCATGGATTTGCAGCGCGTTATCGGCGATGCGCCCGGCAGCTTCGGAGGCAAACAGCTTGGCTTTCGAGGCGGCGGTGGTGAAACGCTGTCCGGCCTGACGCTGGCGCGCGGCCTCATGGCCGAGCAGTTCAGCGGCGGACAGTTCGGTTGCCATATCCGCCAGCATCCACTGGATGCCCTGACGGTTGGACAACGGTTCGCCGCCGATGATGCGCGACTTGGCCCAGTCGCGCGCGGCGCTTAGTGCGGCGCGGGCAATCCCCACGGCCATTGCGGCCACTTCGGTGCGCCCGTTATCGAGCACTTTCATCGCGGTGCGAAACCCGGTGCCCTGCGCGCCGACACGGTTTGCATCGGGCACCACGACGTCGATATCAAGCTCCCAGACATGGCCGCCGCGCAGCCCCATCGTCTGCTCGACCCGCCCCGGCACAAGGCCCGGCGTGCCTTTTTCGATCACGAAAGCCGAGATGCCGCGATGGCCTGCCTCTGGGTCGGTGACGCAGTAAGTCACGATGAAATCGGCCACGCCGCCATTCGAGATGAAACACTTCTTGCCCTTGATGCGCCAATCCGCGCCCTCGCGCGTGGCCTTGGTGCGCATGTCGGCGGGGTCCGAGCCCGCATTGGGCTCGGTCAGCCCAAAGGCGCCCAGCATCCGACCCTCGGCAGCAGCAGGCAGAAACCGCTCGCGCAAGTCATCATCGGCCCCGATCAGCAGGCTATCGTTGGCCAAGTAATGCGCCGTCAGCGCCGAGACGGTCGAGCCACAGCCCCCCGCGACGCACGCCACCGCTTCGAACAGCGCATGGGCGGAAATATCGGCCCCGCCCCAACGCTCGGGCAGGTTGGCCCCCATCATCCCCGTCTCGGCCAGCGCGGCAAGCTGGGCATGCACGAAGGCGCCGGACGCATCGGTGGCGGCGGCCTGCGGGACAAGCACGTCGGCGCTAAAGCGGTCGAGCATATCAAGGAACTGGCGCTCTTCGGGGCTGAGAAGATGATCGAAATCGCTCATGGCGTGGGGTCCTTGATAACGCCGGCTGCGATGAGCTGCGTGATTTGCGCGCCGCTTAACCCGGCCTCTTGCAGGATGTCGCGGGTCGCGCCGCCAAGCGCGGGGGCGCCGGTCTCTGCCAGCAGCGCCTTGCCATCAAAGCGGATGGGCTGACCGACGACCGGGGATTTCCCCAGCCGGTGATGGGGCAGATCGGTAACCAGCGCGCGGGCGGCGGCGTGATCGGAGGCGAGTTGCTGGGCGAGGGTCAGGATCGGCGCGGTCGGCACGCGGGCCTCTGCGAGCGCGGCAACGACGGCTTGCGTCGGCTGCGTCCTGCTCCAGCCCTCGATCAGCGTGCGCAGCGCAGGTTCGTTTTGCGTGCGACACTCGTCACTGGCAAAGCGCGGATCGCCCGCGGCGTCGGGCGCGCCGATCACGTGGCACAAGGCCGCGAATTGGCGCGCGCCCAGCACGGCGATGATCGCGTACCCATCGGCAGTGCGAAAGGCCCCGAACGGCGTAGACAGCGGATGGCGGTTGCCGACACGCGCCACGGGGCTGTCGGAATAAAGGTGGATCGCGTGGCTGGTGGGCAGCATCGCCACAAGGCAGTCAAGCATCGCAACATCCAGCGCCGCCCCTTGCCCGGTTTTCCCGCGTCCGACCAGAGCCGCCAGAATCGCGATCACGGCATAAAGCCCCGCTGCGACATCGCCCAAGGCTTCGCCAACTTTCAGCGGCCCGCCGCCGTCTTCGCCCGTCGCATCCATCCAACCCGACATCGCTTGGGCGACAAGATCATAGGCAGGTAGTTGCGCCGCCGGACCCTCTTGGCCAAAGCCCGAGATCGCGCAATAGACAAGGGCCGGATTGTCAGCGCGCAAGGCGTCTGCACCAAGACCCAGTCGGGCCGCCACGCCGGGGCGGAAATTCTCGACCACGACATCGCATTGGCCAGCGAGTTGACGCGCAAGCGCCTGACCCTCTGCGGATTTAAGGTCGATCACGATCGAGCTTTTGCCGCGATTGGTCAGCGCAAATAGCGCCGATTCCCCGTCGCGAAACGGGCCGATATGGCGGTAATCATCGCCTTGGGGCGGTTCGAGTTTGATGATCTTCGCGCCCAGATCGGCCAGCAACGCGGTGGCGAACGGCCCCGACAGCACGCGGGTCAGATCAAGGATGCGCAGACCTTCGAGCGGCCTCATGCGCGCAGCTCCGGGGCGAGGCTTTCCAGCGCGCGCAGGATTTCGCCCAGATGCGGGCGCAGGCGCGCGGCCTTTTCGGCGCTAATCTCCCATGGCGGGGCTTCGGCGGTGAGATGGGTGGATTGCGCCAGCTCCATCTGGATCGCATGCACGCCTTCGTTGGGCTGGCCGTAATGGCGCGTGGTCCAGCCGCCTTTGAACCGCCCGTTCACGACATGATCGAACCCTTGCGCGCGCGCGCAGATCGCGGCGGTCGTGGTCTCGATCTGGGGGGCGCAACTGGTGCCATTCGCCGTGCCGATATTGAAATCGGGCAGCTTGCCGTCGAACAGGAAGGGAATATGCGAGCGGATCGAGTGACAATCATACAGGATCGCCACGCTGTGACGCGCCCGCACCCGCGCGATTTCGGCGCGCAGAGCAGCGTGATAGGGCGCGTGGAACTGCGCGAGGCGCATCTCGATCTCGGCGGCGTCGGGTTCGGCGCGCCAGATCGGTGTGCCGTCGAAGTCGGTCAGCGGCACCAGCCCCGTCGTGTTTTGACCGGGATAAAGGCTGTCATTTTCAGGGCCGCGATTGGCGTCGATCACATAGCGATGAAACGTGGCGCGCACGGTGGTCGCGCCCGGTAGCAGCCCTGCGTAAAGGTGGTGAATATTCCAATCGGTATCGGCCAGCTCGCGACCGCGATCATTGAGGGCATTGCGCACGCTTTCCGGCAACCAAGTGCCGGTATGGGGCAGGCCCAGAATGATCGGGCTGTCGCCTTGTTCGATCTCGACGGGGGCAGGGGCGTTTTGGCTCATGGCGCGATCTCCAGCCCGGCGGCAGTGACAAGCGTCCCGTCTTCGACCAAGGCTTGCGCCCTCTCCAGATCGGGCGCGAGGTAGCGATCCGTCCCCATCGTTGCGACATGAACCCGCAGCGCCTCAATCACCCGCGCAAGCGGGGCCGAGGTGTTCAACGGTGCGCGGAACTCGATTCCCTGCGCACTGCAGATCGCCTCGACACCTAGGATCACCGAGAGGTTGCGCGTCATCAGCCCCAGCCGCCGCGCGCCATGGGCGGCCATGCTGACATGGTCTTCCTGATTGGCGCTGGTGGGTGTGCTGTCGACCGAGCAAGGCGCGGCGAGATGCTTGTTTTCGCTCATCAACGCGGCGGTGGTGACCTCGGCAATCATCAAGCCGCTATTGAGCCCCGGCTGCGGCGTCAGGAACGGCGGCAGGCCAAAGCTGAGCGCAGGATCGACCATCAGCGCAACACGGCGCTGCGCAATCGCGCCGATTTCGGCCACGGCCAGCGCGATCTGATCGGCGGCAAAGGCGACTGGCTCGGCATGGAAATTCCCGCCCGAGACGATGGTGCCATCCGACAGCACAAGCGGGTTATCGGTGACGGCATTGGCTTCGGTAATCAGGGTCTGACCTGCGAAGCGCAGCAGATCAAGCGCGGCCCCCGTGACTTGGGGCTGGCAGCGAATGCAATAGGGGTCTTGCACGCGAGCATCGCCCTCTAGGTGGCTTTCGCGGATCGCACTGCCCTCCAGCAACTCGCGCATTGCGGCGGCCACATCGATCTGGCCGCGATGGCCACGCAGGCTGTGGATTTCTGGATGGGTGGGCGCGGTCGAGCCCATGATCGCATCGGTCGACATCGCTCCGGTGACAATTGCTGTGCGCAGGCAGGTCATTGCGCGAAAGAACCCGACCAGCGCCAGAGCGGTCGAGAATTGCGTGCCGTTGATCAGGGCGAGCCCTTCTTTCGCGCCCAGTGTCACGGGGCTCAACCCGGCAGCGGCCAGCGCCTCTGCGCCGGGGAGACGCTGATCGTTGAAAATCGCCTCGCCTGCGCCGATCATCACCGCGGCCATATGGGCCAGCGGCGCAAGATCGCCCGAGGCCCCAACGCTGCCTTGCTCGGGCACGACGGGGGTCACGCCTTGCGCCAGCATGCTTTCGATCAACGCTACGATTTCGGGGCGCACGCCCGAAGCCCCGCGCCCGAGACTGAGCAACTTGAGCGCCATCATCAGCCGCGTGGTGCGCTCCGACAGCGGCTCCCCGACGCCACAGCAATGCGACAAGATCAGGTTCCGTTGCAGCGTCGCCGTGTCATCGGTCGCGATGCGCACCGAGGCGAGTTTGCCAAATCCGGTATTGACCCCGTAAACCGCCGCGTCGCCTGCCGCCGCTGCTGCAATTCGCCCCGCCGAGGTCGCGATCGCAGGGGCCGTGCGCGGATCAAGCCGCGCCGCGTCATCCGTGCGCCAGAGAGTTTCGAGTTGCTCAAGCGTTGCCTCGCCGGGGATCAGTGTCAGCATTTGCGGCCTCCGAAATAGCGGCTGTGAAGAGGGTTGAAGCCGATGCGATAGGTCAGCTCGGCAGGGTCAGTGACGTCCCACACCGCCAGATCGGCCCGCAGACCCGGCGCAAGGCGGCCGCAATCGGTCAGCCCCAGTGCCTGTGCAGCATTGCAGGTCACGCCGCGCAGACACTCGGTTGGCGTCAGGCGAAACAGGGTCGCGCCCATATTCATCGTCAGCAGTAGCGAGGTGAGGGGCGAGGTGCCGGGATTGCAATCACTGGCCAGTGCCATCGTGCAGCCCGCCGCGCGAAACGCCGCAATCGGCGGCATCTGGGTTTCGCGCAGGGTGTAGAACGCACCGGGCAGCAGCACCGCGACACTTCCCGCAGCCGCCAGCGCCTTGGCATCATCGGCGGTGACATATTCGATGTGATCGGCGGAGAGGCCTTTGCGCGCGACAACCAGTTGCGCGCCGCCCTGATGGGAAAGCTGTTCGGCATGCAACTTGACCGGCAGGCCCAGCTCTTGCGCGACATCAAAGATGCGCGCCATTTGAGCGGCGCTAAAAGCGATGTTCTCGCAAAATCCGTCAACCGCATCCACGAGGCCCTGCGCATGGGCGGCGCGCAAGCCCGCGATCACGACCTCGTCGATATAGGCCTCGGCGCGCCCGGCATATTCGGGGGGCAACGCATGCGCGGCCAGCCACGTCGTCACGATCCGCACCGGGCGCATTTGCGCCAGCCGCCGCGCCGCGCGCAGCATCTTGAGTTCATCCTCCACCGTAAGCCCGTAGCCCGATTTGACCTCGACCACTGCCACGCCTTCGGCCAGCAGCGCATCAAGCCGGGGCAGGGCCAAGGCCACCAGCGCATCTTCACTTGCCGCGCGCGTGGCATTCACTGTTGAAAGGATGCCACCGCCACTTTGGGCGATTTCTTCGTAGCTTGCGCCCTCCAGACGTTTCTCGAATTCGCGCGCCCGGCTGCCGCCATAGACCAGATGCGTATGGCAATCGATCAACGCCGGGGTGATCAGCCGTCCGCCCATATCCTCACCCTCAGCTGCCCCTTCCCCAATTGCCGCGATGCGCCCGTTTTCAATGCTGATCCAGCCATTGAAGGCGCGATTTTCGCTGTCTGCGGTGCAGGGAACGAGGGTGGCATTGGTGAGGGTGATCTGGGTCATGGGCTCGATTCGCGCTTGATTTGAAATTAATATGTATGCACATAATAAACCTGTCAACACGGAGGTTCGATCATGCAAACGATCTGGGCGCGCAGGGCGCTGGTGATGAATTCCTGGGCAGAATCGGTAAGAATTGATCTGAATGAGAATGGCCGGATCGCCGCCGTGACCGCAGGCTCCGACTGCCCTGCGCATGCCAAACGCGTGCAAACGCTTCTGCCCGCGCCCGCCAATCTGCATAGCCACGCCTTTCAACGCGCGATGGCAGGGCTGTCCGAGCGGCGCGGCAGGGATCTGCAAGACAGCTTCTGGACGTGGCGGCAATTGATGTATCGCTTTCTCGACCGTCTGACTCCTGACGACATTCAGGCGATTGCGGCCTTCGTGCAGATGGAGATGCTTGAGGCGGGCTATGCCACCAATGTCGAGTTCCACTACCTGCATCACGCGCCCGACGGTCGCCCCTATGCCGATCTGGCCGAGATGGCCGGGCGGATCGTGGCGGCGGCGGCGCAAACCGGCATTGGGCTGACGCTGTTGCCCGTGCTTTACAGCTATGGCGGGCTGGATCGGCGCGCGCTTGTCGCGGGGCAGGATCGTTTCGGCAATGATCCCGAGCGCTTTGCGCGCCTTGTCGATGGCGCGCGCGCCCATGTCGCGGGGCTTGGGGCCGATAGCGGGCTGGGCGTCGCGCCCCATAGTTTGCGCGCGGTTGATGCGGCGGGGCTTCAGGCAGCGATCTCGCTTGCCGGGACCGCGCCGATCCACATTCACTTGGCCGAGCAGGCGGCCGAGGTTGATGAGGTGATGGCCGCCACCGGGCGTCGCCCCGTCGAATGGCTGCTTGAAAATGCCCCCGTCGATGCGCGCTGGTGTTTGATCCATGCCACCCAAATGCAGCCCGCCGAGACCGAGGCGCTTGCCGCCACGGGCGCGGTTGCCGGGTTGTGCCCGATCACGGAATCGAGCCTTGGCGACGGGATCTTTGACGGCGTGCGCTGGCGCGCGGCGGGGGGCGCGTTCGGGATTGGCTCGGACAGCAATATCCGGATTTCGCTGAGTGAAGAACTGCGCACGCTCGAATATTCGCAACGCCTGCGCGATCACACGCGCGCCGCGCTGGCCGATACGGATCGCTCGACGGGGCGGGTGTTGTTTCAAGGCGCGGTCGAGGGCGGTGCGCAGGCGGCGGGCCGTGCCAGTGGCGCGATTGCCGAGGGTCTTTGGGCGGATTTGCTGGCGCTTGACGATCTGGGGCCGGATGGGCAAGGGAAGGCCGGTGACACCCTGCTGGACACTTGGATTTTTGCGCGCGACGATCATTCGGTGCGCGATGTCTGGTCGGCGGGGCGTCATGTGGTGCAAGATGGACGCCATATTCAACGCGATGCGATCATGCCCGCCTATGCGCGGGTCATGCAACGACTGGGGCAAGAGGTGTGAACGTGACAAAGGGGGATGGGCCCGTCAGTTCGGTCAGTTGGCAGTCGATCCGCGACACGATGATGACGCGAATCCGCGCGCATGATTACGCCCCCGGCGAGCTGATCCCGAACGAGGTCGATCTGGCCACGGAATTCGGCTGCGCGCGTGCCACCGTCAACCGGGCGTTGCGCGATCTGGCGACCTCGGGGTTTTTGGATCGACGGCGCAAGGCGGGCACGCGGGTGCGCGAGGCGCCTCGGCGCAAGGCCACGCTCACCATCCCGCTGACCCGCGCCGAGGTCGAGGCCAGTGGCGCGCGTTATGAATATCGCCTGCTGGAGCGAGGCGTCGAAGCGCCGCCGCCTGCGGTGCGCGGAAAGCTCAAACTTGCGGGCGACGAACGGTTGCTGCACGTCAAGAGCTTGCATCTGGCAGATGACGTGCCGCATATGTTTGAAGACCGTTGGATCGTTCTGGATACTGTGCCTGAAATCGAAGCCGTCGATCTTGCGAAAACCAGCCCCAACGTGTGGCTTGTGCGGCATGCCCCTTACACACATGGCACGATGGAATTCTTGGCCGAAACCGCGGGGGCGCGCGCAAAGCATTTGATTTGCGCCGCCGATGATCCAGTTTTGACGATGCTGCGGGTCACATGGCTTGATGCGTCCCCGATCACATTTGCCAGGCAAACCTTTTCGCCGTCGCACCGGATGCGCCTTGAGTTGTGATTTCGCGGGGCAGGCTGATGAGATTGGCAGCGCGCGCGAGTTGCGCAACCAAGAGGGGCGTCGACTTGGTGGCGGCATGATGCCACCGCCGGATCGTCGCGCGTGCTAAGCTTCGATTGTCTGACGTCCGCGCCTACCCCGGCGGGAACCCGCATCGTTTTGCCCGAAGGTGCGCTTGAGGGGCTTGGAGCCCTCAGCTTTTATGGCGAGGCGCAAATCGGCCCCCCATTTTCTGACGCCAGATTTTGCCTCTGATCCGATTTCTCAGGTCTGCCGGACCAACGGGCCGTTTGACCTAATGGGGCGTCTTGTCGGGATGCGCTTCGGCAAAGGCTGGCAGGGTTTCAAGCTGGCCTGCGATACGGCGAAGTTTGGGCATCGCGCTAAGATCGACCTCCCAGCGCCGGGCATTGTAGATCTGCGGCAAGAGGCACAGATCGGGCAGGGTGACGCGTGCTCCCGCACAATAGGGGCCGTCTTCTACCATCGCCTCGACCGCTTCAAGACCGGGTCCGATAAATGCCTGCATCCAGCCCTTCATCGTGATCGCGCCTTGAGACTGCTCAATAGCGTAATTCGCGACGCGCAGGTTGCAAATGGGGTGGATGTCGATTGCGATGGCCTGAGCGAGGGCACGCAGGCGGGCACGTTCTGACGCGGTGCCGGGCAATAGACCCAGCGCGCGCGTCTCATCAAGATATTCAATGATCGCAAGCGATTGGGTGAAGATCTGACCGTCGATTTCAAGCGCAGGCACCAGCCCTTGCGGGTTGCGCGACAGATGCTCGGCGCTGCGTTGTTCGCCTTTGACAAGGTCGATCGTCACGCTTTCCCATTGCAGCCCCGCCAACCCAAGCGCGATGCGCACACGGTAGCTCGCCGAGGAGCGCCAGTAATCGAAGAGTTGGATCATGCGGTTTTCTCGCTGTTCAATAGCCGCGCCAGCGCGTGGCGAAACCCGTTCAGATCAGCGCCTAGCAAGCCTTCAAGCTGGCGCTGATAGTCAAGCGCGCGTGGTAGCAATCGCGCCATCAGGGCGCGCCCTTGATCCGTCAGGCTGAGCGCCACAAGCCGCCCGTCCACCGGATCGGCGCGCTTTTCCACCAGCCCCGCCGCTTCAAGCCGTGCCGCCGCGCGACTGACCTTGGATTTCTCCATTGAAACGCGCCGTTCGATATCGCGCACCGAGACCCGCCCGCTGTAAGAAAGATGCACCATGACGCGCCATTGCGGGGTGCTTAAACCGGAATCGCGATAGATATCCGCGAGGTCGCGACTGAGTTTCTGGGCCGCTTCTGCCAGCAAGTAGGGCAGGAAGCCATCCAGTTCAAAATCTGGTAAAACAGGTTTTATTTCAATGTTTTGGTCCATTAATCCTGCATCATTTCATGCTATCTGTTGACGTCAGTTGAATATCAAACCTGTTGCAAATGCAACAAATTTCTTGACATCGTTGCGCATGCAACGAAAGATCGCCCCAAGCATCCCGAGGGGAGTCGGGACGATGAGACGGAGGAGTTCAGATGAGTGATCAATCTTTGCCCCAAGGCATGACGCGCGCCAGCGGCGGCACTGGGCCTCA
>NZ_JBFRYC010000009.1:0-140337 GCF_040892615.1 Thioclava arctica | reverse complement strand
GGTGCGTATCGCGATCCTGAATGGCTACACCGCCCTTGGCATCCCCGTCACGAAAAAGGTGGGGTGAATCCGTCTGGGGAAAGGGGAACTATGTCCGGCAGCTGATTTGTGCAACAGAGTCCCTAATGTCGTTCCAGAACATCGAATTATATTCTCTCGGCGAGGGAAAGCAGAACTTCCTCAGTGTCATGATGACAGCTTACGGCGCGCAGGAATTTTCTAAGGCAGTGAGCATCCACACGATCCGCGGAATGAAGAACGCGCTTTACAGGGGGGCATTCCATGCCATGCCCTACGGCTATCGAAAAGCTGGCGAAGGGGCCCAATGCAGCCGCGAGATCAATCCCGATCTCGCGCCCATTGTCGCCCGCATCTATCGCGAATTTGCGGATGGCCATTCCGCACGACAGATTGCGAAGGGCCTAAATGCCGACGGGCTTCCTGCCCCAAAAGGCGGCACTTGGGAAAACCGCAAGATCCGCGGTCGGGCGGACCGCGAGGAGGGTATTTTGTGCAATCCGATCTATGTCGGCCGGGTCCGCCTGTTCCGCACGACCCATCGCATTCACCCGGAAACTGAAGCGCGCGTGATTACGCCAACGCCCGAACGCGCGAGGGAGAAGATCATCCCGGAATTGCGTATTATCGAGGATGATCTCTGGAGCGCGGTCTAGACCCGGATCGCCGAACTGCGCAAGCATGTAAAAGCGGCATCGAATCCGCAGGGCGCACGCCGCAAGAAGCATCTTTTGAGTGGCCTGCTGATCTGCGGATGCTGTGGCAAGAGCTTTGTAAAGCGTTCTGACACGAGCTTTGGATGCGCCGAGCGGATCAAAGGCTGCTGCGATAACAAGGTTTATATACGCCAAGACGAGATCGAAACTCGGGTCTTCAAGGCTTTACAGGAAGCACTCGTGTTGGACGCATTCTCCGAGGTTTTCGACACTGCCCTTCAAGACGCGCTGGGTCAACTTCGCAAAAACCCGCCAGACCAAGAACTGCCTGCCCTGGTGGCGGCGCTGGATGGTATCGAGCTGAGTATTAAGAACCTCGTGCGTTCACTCGAAAACGGTGCGCCCTATGCCAATCTGAAACCCCGCATGGAGGAAATGGGGTCCCAGAAGCTCGCCCTCAAAAATAAGATCATCGCCATCGCAAAGACAGCCACGGCGCCCCCGGCCGCAAGCAAAGCCAGCACGGCCTTGAGCTATGTCTTGGAGCGGATCTTGCCCCTTCTGAAGGAACCTGACTGGGTGCATCTGGCCAATGAGCACTTGGCCAATTTAGTCCGAAGGCCCCCCTCACACCAGATCCAGAAAACCCAAAGCACATGAACGCCGAGATCGAAATTGATCTCGGCAATTTGCTTTGTGCCGCAGAGCAGCCAACGCTTCTGATCGAGCGTTTCAGAGACGATCGGCAAATAGCGGTCAAGCTGGGGGCGCTGCCCCCTCTGGCCTTCGGCCATTCACCCCCGGGATATTTCAATCAAGAGGAAGAGGGATTGGGATCATCGCCAGCGCGGCCTATATTATGCGAAAGGAGCGCGCATGACCCTCAATTTCGACAATAGCTACGCTCGGTTGCCAGCCGATTTTTTCACCCCCCAGCAACCCGATCCGGTGCCAGAACCAAAGCTGGTGGCCCTCAATCGCGATCTTGCTGCGCGCCTGGGGCTGGATTGCGATTGGCTGGAAAGCCCCGAGGGGGTGGAAATGCTGGCAGGCAACCAGATGCCCGCAGGCGCCGAGCCGATCGCGCAGGTCTATGCGGGGCATCAATTTGGCGGGTTTGTGCCGCGCTTGGGGGATGGGCGCGCGGTTTTGCTGGGCGAAGTTGTGGCGCCGGACGGAGCCCATTTTGATCTAGTACTTAAAGGTGCGGGGCGCACGGCGTATTCGCGTGGGCGCTCGGATGGGCGGGCATGGATCGGACCGGTCTTGCGCGAATATGTGCTGTCTGAGGCCATGGCCGCGCTTGGCCTGCCCACCACCCGCGCGCTGGCCGCCGTCACAACGGGCGCATCTGTATCGCGCGATGGTTGGGGGCGACCCGGCGCGGTCTTTGCACGCGTCGCGGCAAGCCATATCCGCATCGGAACCTTTCAATATTTCGCGGCGCGCGGTGATATTGACGCTTTAGAAACGCTGTGTAACTATTCGATATCACGTCATTTTCCAGATGCAGAGGGGCCGTTGGGACTGTTGCGCGCCGTTGTTGCGGCGCAGGGCGAGTTGATCGCGGGCTGGATGTCATTTGGCTTTGTGCATGGTGTGATGAACACCGACAACATGGCGATTTCGGGCGAGACGATCGACTATGGCCCCTGCGCTTTTCTGGATGCCTATCACCCGCAAAAAGTGTTTTCCTCGATTGATCAATTCGGGCGCTATGCCTTTGGCCAGCAGGCCCAAATCGCGATCTGGAATCTGGCACAACTGGCCAATTGCTTGCTGCCGTTGATGGGCGAGAAAGATGCCGCGATCGAGGCCGCCAGCGCAGCGGTGGACAGCTTTATTCCGATCTATCAGGCGGCCTGGCTGAAACGGTTTGGCACAAAGATCGGGCTGGCGGATGCAGGCGAGGATGATCTGCCGCTGATCCATTCCCTGCTGGAACGCATGGCCACCGAGCAGGCCGACTTCACACGTGTTTTCAGTGCCTTGCGGAGCAATCCTGACGCAGCCCGTATCGAGTTCACCGAAAGCATGGCCTTTGATCAATGGGCCGAAGGCTGGCGCGCTCGATTGCAACGCGAAGCCGACCCAGAGGCCGTGATGGCGCGGGCCAATCCGATGCGCATTGCGCGCAATCATCAGGTCGAAGCGATGATCGAGGCGGCATTGGCCCAAGATTACGCCCCGTTTCACCGCTTGAACGCTGCCCTAGCGGACCCGTTTGCGCCCGATGCACGTTTCCTGAAATATGAAACCGCGCCACGCCCCAATGAACGCGTCTCACGCACCTTTTGCGGGACTTGAACTTCACCCCTCAACACATTGAAATCATGACACTTCGGATCGCCTCTTACAATTTGCACAAATGCGTGGGCGCGGATGGGCGCCACGACCCAGGGCGCATCATCGCGGTGATGAATGCGCTGCAAGCGGATGTGATTGCACTGCAAGAGGTCGACAAGCGGATGGGAGCGCGCCCGGCCGCATTGACCCAAAAGCTGATTGAGGCCGAGACCGATTTTGAGCGCCACGACATGCCGCGCACTGGCCCGGACAGTTTGGGCTGGCACGGGCAGGTGGTGCTGGTGCGGCGCGGCACCCGGGTGCTGGGCGTCGAGGCGATCACCCTGCCCGGCCTTGAGCCGCGTGGGGCGCTGGCGGTGCGCATTGCGCCCGATAACGGCGGCCCCTTCACGATGGTGGGCGCGCATCTGGGGTTACGGCGCACGGATCGGCGTGCTCAGTGGACGCGGATTGCCCAACTGATGCGGGACGCGCGCCCCCATCCGGCGCTTGCGATTGGCGACTTTAACGAATGGCGCCACGAGCGCGGTTTTGAGACGCTGACGGGGTTTCACGTGCACGCCCCCGGCGCGAGCTTTCCCGCACGCGCGCCCTTCGGGCGGTTGGATCGGATCGTGACCGCGCCGGGGCTGCGGGTGGTGCGCGCGGGCGTGCTTGATACGCCGCTGGCGCGCGTGGCCTCGGATCATTTGCCGATCTGGGCCGATATCGGCGGGATCGTGACGCGCGCGCAGCGGATCTAGCCGCCCTTGCCCCGCGCCGCCTGCCCCGATAAGGCTTCGATACATCTCCGTTCTCCGAGAGCCGCATGGACCTGAGCCGCGAAAATTTCCAAGGCAGTTTGCTGATGGTCGCCGCGATGGCGGGCTTTGCGCTGGAGGACATGTTCGTCAAGGCATTGGGCGAGCGGCTGCCCGTCGGCGAGGTGCTGATGCTGCTGGGCACCGGCGGCGCGACCCTGTTTGGCGCAATCGCGCTGTGGCGGCGCGACCGGTTGATCTCGCGCGATCTGCTGGCGGGGTCGGTCCTGCTGCGCAATGGCGGTGAAATCCTTGGCACCGTCTGCTTCGTCGCCGCAGTGATTTTCACGCCCCTCGCGCAGGCCTCGGCAATTTTACAGGCCACACCGCTGGCGGTCACCTTGGGCGCGGCGCTGTTCTTTGGCGAGGCGGTGGGCTGGCGGCGTTGGTCGGCGATCTGGGTCGGCTTTCTTGGCGTGCTGATCGTGATCCGCCCCGGTACCGAAGGCTTCTCGGTGCTGTCGCTTTTGCCCGTCGTCGCGGTGGTCGGCTTGGCCGCGCGCGATCTGGCCACGCGCAAAGTGCCCCGCGCGATTACCTCGATGCAGCTTGCAACCTACGGGTTTGGCGTGGTGGTGCCCGCGGGCGCGGTGATTCAAGCGCTCAGCTCCGCACCGATGCTGATGCCAAGTGCTGCGGAATGGGCGATGATCGCAGGTGCGCTGATCGTCGGGCCTTTGGGCTATTACGCACTGATCCTCGCGATGCGGATCGGCGAGGTCTCGGTGATTACGCCCTTTCGCTATGTGCGGCTGATCTTTGCGGTGATCATCGGCTGGGCCGTCTTTGCCGAGCCCCCCGATCGTTTCACCTTGCTGGGCGGTGCGGTGATCGTGGGTTCGGGGCTTTATACGCTGTGGCGCCAAGCCAGGTTGCGCCGCCGATAATGGCCACGCAAATTTCATGCAGCGCGCTCTTTTCGCGCGCCCCTCACCGGTCTATAGATTTCTCGAACTAAATTCACCCATAAGGGGAGCGCCATGAGCACCATCATCGACATTCACGCCCGCGAAATTCTGGACAGCCGGGGCAACCCCACGATCGAGGTCGACGTGATCCTCGAAGACGGCACGATGGGGCGCGCGGCTGTGCCCTCGGGGGCCTCGACGGGCGCGCATGAGGCGCATGAACGCCGCGATGGCGACAAGGACCGCTATTTCGGCAAAGGCGTGCTTGAGGCGGTGATGGCCGTGAATGGTGAGATTGCCGAGAACCTTGTGGGCGAGGACGCCACCGAGCAGGTCGAAATCGACCGCGCGATGATTGAACTCGATGGCACCGAGAACAAGGGCCGTCTGGGTGCAAACGCTATTTTGGGCGTCTCGCTGGCCGTTGCCAAGGCCGCCGCCGACACCTCGGCGCTGCCGCTTTATCGCTATATCGGCGGCACCTCGGCGCGCATCCTGCCAGTGCCGATGATGAACATCATCAATGGCGGCGAGCATGCCGACAACCCAATCGACATTCAGGAATTCATGATCATGCCGGTCAGCGCGGGCAATATCCGCGACGCGGTGCGCATGGGCTCGGAAGTGTTCCACACACTGAAAAAGGAACTCTCGGCGGCGGGCCTAAACACCGGTTTGGGCGATGAGGGCGGTTTCGCGCCGGAACTCAGCTCGACCACGGCGGCGTTGGATCTGATCCTGAAATCCATCGAAAAAGCGGGCTATAAACCGGGCGAAGATATCTATCTCGCGATGGATTGCGCCTCGACCGAGTATTACAAGAACGGCAAATACGAGATGACCGGCGAGGGCCTGAGCCTGAGCTCGGAAGAAAACGTCGACTATCTCGAAAAGCTGCTGGGCGCCTATCCGATCATCTCGATCGAAGATGGTATGGCCGAAGATGACTGGGCTGGCTGGAAGCTGTTGACCGAGCGTCTGGGCGACAAGGTGCAACTGGTGGGCGACGATCTGTTCGTGACCAACCCGGTGCGTCTGGCCGATGGCATCAAGCAGGGCGTGGCGAACTCGATGCTGGTCAAGGTCAACCAGATCGGCACCCTGACCGAAACGCTGCAAGCCGTCGATATGGCCCATCGCGCGGGCTATACCAACGTCATGAGCCACCGCTCGGGCGAGACCGAAGACTCCACCATCGCCGATCTGGCCGTGGCCACCAATTGCGGGCAAATCAAGACCGGCTCGCTGGCCCGCTCGGACCGGCTCGCGAAATATAACCAGTTGATCCGCATCGAAGAAATGCTGGGCGAGACTGCGGAATACGCTGGCCGCTCGATCCTGAAATAAGGTTTCATCTAGCCCAAAATACTCCCGCCGGAGGCACCCGCCTCCGGCGGGTTTTTCATGCCCGCAATAAGCTTGCCTGCCCCTGCCAATGCGCGCAAACTGAGGGTATGACCCAAGCCCTCCTGTTTGATGTTTTTGGCACCTGCGTTGATTGGCGCAGCGCCATCGCGCGTGCCGTGACAAAGGCTCTGCCCGGCGTCGATGCGCTGGTTTTTGCAGATGCGTGGCGCGGCGAATATGACCCTGCGATGGCGCGCATCCGGGCGGGCGATCGCGGCTATGTCGCGCTGGACGATCTGCACCGCGAAAACCTGCACCGGGTGGCCGAGCGCTTTGGCGTGCGTGCCCCTGACGCCCTTGCGCAGGCTTGGGAGCGGCTTGATCCGTGGCCCGACACGGTCGCGGGCTTGCACGCGATTGCGACGCACGCGCTGATCGCGCCCTGTTCCAACGGGTCTATCGCCTTGATGGCGCGGTTGGCCAAACACGCGCTTCTGCCTTGGCACTGTATCTTGGGGGCCGATATTGCGCGCGATTACAAACCCAAGCCTGCAGTTTATCTCGCCGCGTGCGATGCCCTGCGCCTGCCGCCCGAGGCAGTGATGATGGTCGCGGCACATAATAACGATCTAGCCGCCGCGCGCGCGCTTGGTCTGAAAACCGCCTTTGTCGCGCGCCCCACGGAATACGGCCCCAACCAAACCGCCGATCTTGTTGCCGAAGCTGATTGGGACATCATCGCGCCCGATTTCTTGGTATTGGCAGACAGGCTGGTCGATGCGCGCTGATCAGATCATCGCAGCCCTTGGCTTGCGGCCCCATCCCGAGGGCGGGCAGTCCCGCCAGATCTGATTGGCACCGAATGCCTCAGCCGGGCTGAGAAATCTTGCCGCCCCCGATCAGCGCACCCACCCCGGTCGTCGAAGGCCCCGAGGTCGGCAATCCGCGCGCCACGCGCACGGCCAGATAGGCGAATGCCTGCGCCTCAAGCATATCGCCGTCCAGCCCGATATCCTCGATCGGCTGCACCGGACAGTTCATGCGGGTTTGCAGCGCCACCATCAGGGCTGCATTCAACCGCCCGCCGCCAGTGACGTAAATCGCGCTTGGCGGGATCGGGTAATGCTCACCCCCGCGCGCTACGGCAGCGGCGGCGCAAGCGGTCAGGGTGGCGGCGGCATCGGCATCACTCAGATCAGAAACCCGCGCAAGCATATCGTGAAAATCGTTGCGATCCAGCGACTTGGGCGGCATACGCAGGAAATAGCGATGCTCCAGAAAGCCTTGCAGCGCGGCCTCATCGACGCGCCCTTCCAGTGCCAGCGCGCCGCCCTCATCCTGATCCAGCTTGCGCCGAATTCGCATCAAATCGTTGATCGGCGCATTGGCGGGACCAGTGTCAAAGGCCAACACGGCACCGGGCATTTCGGGCGCGGCTTGGCGCGGATCGACCCAGGTGACATTGCCCACCCCGCCGAGATTGAGAAACACCGCAGGCGCATCCAGCCCGGCATATTTCGCGCAAGCAAAGTGGAAAAACGGGGCCAGCGGCGCCCCCTGCCCGCCCATCTCGACATCGCTTGATCGGAAATCCCACACCACCGGACGCCCCAGCACCTCGGCCAGTACCGCGCCATCGCCCGCCTGATGGGTGCGCCGAGGGCCTTGGCGACCATCGGGATCATGCGCCAAGGTCTGGCCGTGAAAGCCGATGATACTGGCTTCGCTCAGCCCTGACAGGATTTCGGCATGCGCGGTTTCGACAACCTCGGCGGCGGCCTCGACACCATCCTCTCCGGGCCAACGGCCCAAAGCGGCATGCAATATGTCGCGTTCAGCGGGCGCATAAGGGCGATAGTCAGAGCGGCCAAAGTCCAGGATCCGCTCGCCATCACTCAGCACAAGGGCCGCATCGACCCCATCCAGTGACGTTCCCGACATCGTGCCTGCCGCCCAGACCGGCCCCGGTTTCAACATGGCTTCCCTCTCACCGCCCTGCCCGATATACGCACGCTGTTAGGAAAGGAACAAGCACGATGACCTACCATCCCAAATCAGACTTCATGCGCGTGATGATGGAGCGAGGCTTTCTGGCCGATTGCACCGATTATCAGGGGCTAGACGAGGCTTTGGTCAAGGGTGTCGTGCCGGGTTATATCGGCTTTGATGCGACGGCGAGTTCGCTGCATGTCGGCTCGCTGATCCAAATCATGATGCTGCGCTGGCTGCAAAAGACCGGGCATCAGCCGATCACGCTGATGGGCGGGGGCACGACCAAAGTGGGCGACCCGTCTTTCCGCGCCGATGAGCGCCCACTGCTGACGCCAGCCCAGATCGACGATAACATCGCGGGCATCAAGAAGGTGTTCGCGAAATATATCGCCTACGACGGCGAGACCCCCGCGCTGATGCTGAACAATGCAGAATGGCTCGACGGGCTGAACTACCTCGATTTCCTGCGCGATATCGGGCGTCATTTCTCGGTCAACCGGATGCTGTCTTTTGAATCCGTCAAGTCGCGGCTGGATCGCGAGCAATCGCTCAGCTTCCTTGAATTCAACTACATGATCCTGCAAGCCTATGACTTCCTTGAACTCAACCGCCGCTATGGCTGTCTGGTGCAAATGGGCGGGTCGGATCAATGGGGCAATATCGTCAACGGGATCGACCTGACGCGCCGGGTGCTGGACCATGAGATTTACGGGCTGACCTCGCCGCTACTGACCACGTCGGATGGCAAGAAAATGGGCAAAAGCCAGTCGGGCGCGATCTGGCTGAATGCGGATATGCTAAGCCCTTACGAGTTCTGGCAATTCTGGCGCAACACGACCGATGCCGATGTGGGCCGGTTCCTCAAGCTCTATACCGAATTGCCGGTGACAGAATGCGACCGCCTCGGCGCGTTGGAAGGGTCTGAGATCAACGAAGCCAAGGTGCGCCTTGCCAATGAGGTCACGGCGCTTTGCCACGGCTGGGACGCCGCACGCACTGCCGAGGCCACCGCGCGCGAAGTGTTCGAAAAGGGCGGCGTTGGCGATGACCTACCGACCTTGACGCTGAGTGCGGATGATCTGGGTGAGGGCATCAGCCTTGCGCAACTCGTCGTGCGCTCGGGTCTTGCGAAAACGGGTAAGGACGGCAAGCGATTGATCTCTGAGGGCGCGCTGAAGGTGAATGACGAGGGCTGCACCGATGCGGGCCGGATGTTCACCGTCGCCGATCTGGCCCAGCCGGTGAAGCTGTCAGCGGGCAAAAAGCGCCACGCGCTGGTCGAACTGGGCTAAGCCAGAACGCCGTCCGGGAAAATCCGGGCGGCGCTACACGTCCAGTTGCAGCTTCTTGGCCTTGCGATAGAAGGTCGCCCGCCCGATCCCCAGATCGCGCGCCGCTGCCGAGACATTTCCGCCATTGCGCGCCAAGGCCCGCGCCATCGCAGCACGTTGGGCCTCTTGCAGACCGCCGCGCACCCCCTGCCCGATCAGGTCATTGGCGGGCAATTGGCCGATCTGCTCGGTGTTGATCCCCAGATATTTCCGCGCGGCCCGCGTCGCGCCGACCACCAGATCGTCACGGTTGAGCGCCAACAACATCACCCCTTGCGGCGCGTTCTCACCCGGCCCCGCCGACAGGATGCGTGCGCCCTGAAAGGCGGCGCGAAACAGATCGCCCTCGATACGTAGCGCGGCGTCTTGCGCAGTCAGCGCGACAAGGCTGGCATAGCCTTCGGTCATATCCTCACGCGCGGAACTGACATCGATCACGCCCGCCAGATCGCCCTGCGCGCCAAAGACCGGCGCGCCTATGCAGGTCAGCCCGGTATTGCCCGCGCGAAAATGCTGATCGCGCCACACGGTCACCGCGCGCCCCTCGGCCAGACAAGTGCCAATGCCATTGGTGCCCTGCGCGCCCTCGGACCAATCCGACCCGGGCGCAAGGTTCGAGGCGTGAAAATCCCCCGCATCGCCTGCGCGCACACGTTCATCCAGAATCAACCCGCCCGCATCCGACAGCAACACCGTGCAGCCCGCATCGCAGGCCGCGCGCGCCAGCCGATCCAGCACGGGGGCCGCGATTTGCAGCAACAACCCAGAAGCCTCGCGCCGGGCCCGAATCTCGGCCTCACTCAGGCGCGCATCCAGCGGCATATCGGCCGGGTCGATTTTGTGATGGATCATCGAGCGGCGCCAGCTGGCCGCAAAGCCCGCCCGCCCCGCCGCCTTGGGCGAAGAGACCACCTCACGCACGATATCGGCGTGGTGACGTTGCGATGAGCGATGCAGCGACATGCGAAAGCCTCCCCTCTTGCGCAAATTCTCTAGCGAGAGGGTAGTCCGATTCGGGGCTGGCGCAATCAAAATTCGCCGCGATCCGGGCGTGAGACTGTCTCAGAAACGAGACAGTGTGGACAGGCGCCCAAACCGCTCGTGAGGCTTATGCTTCGCTCTGATCCTCGGCGTCATCCGCGGATCGACCAAGATGGCGGCGACCGCGAAAGCCCTGTGCCACAACAAATTTTTCAGAACTATTCGCGCGCGAAGCTGGCGGCTTTACATTCGCAACCTTGTCAAAATTCTTCTTTAACGTGGTCAGAAGAACCTGCTCAGTGCCCCCCGCTAGCACTTTTGCAACAAAAGTGCCGCCCTCTTCCAAAACGTCAAAGGCGAACTCCGCAGCGGCTTCGCACAAGATGATGATGCGCAAATGGTCGGTATTTTGATGGCCCGAACTGGAGGCCGCCATATCCGACATCACCACATCGGCCTTGCCTCCGAGCCATTCCTTGACCTTATCATCCGCCCCCTCTTCGAGGAAATCGAGCTGATGAATCTCGGCGCCCGGCACATGATCGACCTCTTGCAGATCGATCCCCAGAACGGTGCCCACGCGCTTGCCCGATTTCTCGCCCAACGCATTGACCCGCTTGACCGCGACTTGCAGCCAGCCCCCGGGCGCACAGCCCAGGTCGACAACCCGCGCACCGGGCACGAGAAAGCGATATTTCTCGTCCAGCTCCAAAATCTTATAGGCCGCGCGACCGCGATAGCCCTCTTTCTTGGCGCGCACGACATAAGGGTCATTGAGCTGGCGTTCGAGCCAAAGCGTCGAGGACAGCTTGCGTCCCTTGGCGGTCTTGACGCGCACGCGCAGATCGCGCTCGCCGCGCCCGGAGGTGTTTTTGCCACTCGGTGTCTTTGCCATTATTCCATCTCTTCCAACACGCCGTCCCCGGCCATCTGCGCGTATAGCAGACCTTCGCGCAGACCGCGATCCGCAACGCTCAACTGATCGGTGGGCCAAACCCGCATCAAGGCTTGCAAGATCGCCGCCCCCGACATGATCAGCGTGTGACGGTCGCGCCCAATGCGCGGATCCGCGCGCCGCCCCGCCGGCCCCAGCGTCAGGAACGAGCGGATCACCGCATCAATCTGCGCCGAGTTCATCATCAGCCCGTCCACCCGATTGCGATCATAGCGCTTGAGCCCAAGGTGACAGGCCGCAACTGTGGTGACCGTGCCGCTTGTGCCGATGATCTGGAACCCCTCTTGCGGGCTGCCCGAGGCATAAGGGGTGAAATCGGCCAGCTTTTCCTCAAAGAACCAGCTCATCAAGGCAAAGCGCGCAGCGTCATCTTCGACATCGGCGAATTGGTCTTTCAGCGTCGCCACACCCAACGGCACCGAAATCCAATCGACCACGCGCGCCGCCGGAATTGGCCCGTCGGGCTGGTTAAACCCCTGCCCCAACCGCATGATCGCGCGCGCCCGGTCGCCCGGCGGCACGTCTTCGAGGTCGATCCAGACCAGCTCGGTCGAGCCGCCCCCGATATCGACCACCAGCACCTGTTCAGATTTCGGACTGACCAGCGAGGCGCAGGAAATCACTGCCAGTTGGGCCTCTTCCTCGGCGGCGATGATTTCCAGCGGCAAACCAGTTTCGCGGCGGACATAGCGCATGAAATCGCGCGCATTCTTGGCGCGCCGACACGCCTCGGTCGCAACAAGACGCATCCGTTTGACGCCATGCGTATCAATTTTGCGGCGACAAATTTGCAAGGCCTGCACCGTGCGCGCCATCGAGTTGCGCGACAATCGGCCATAGGTTTCAAGACCTTGGCCAAGCTGGACCGCCTTGGAAAAGCTGTCCACGACCTGAAACTGCGCGCCCATGGGTCGGGCGATCAGCATCCGGCAACTGTTGGTGCCAAGATCTAGGGCAGCGTAAAGCTCCCCCGCCTCAGCGGTCTGGGTCGCGGACTGCTCGACCAATGGCGGCTTTCCGGGAGACCCGGATCGTGCCGTTTTCGGGAGCGCGCCCGCCGACCGGGGACGCCTGGGCGCCATAATCACGCCCTCCGATTTCAAGTTACCTTGACGCTACAGTGTTGCCCTGTGCGGTTCAAGGGAGCGTTGCGTGGAAGTGATAGGTATTGGGGCGCGAGACGTGGCGGAATGCGTGCCTGCGCGGCGGTTTTACGGGCGTTTGCTCAGCGCCTATGCCAGTGCTTTCGCACCTTTTGGTGCGCATTCAGGCTGCGAGGACTGCGTTGTCAAAGATCTGCGACTGACCTGATGCGGATTGGCCGGAGGCCTTCAATCTGAACAATCCTATCGAACGCAGCACCGACAATCGTGGGCGCGAGGCCCGACAGATCCGCGACTGATCAATGTCACCGATCACACCAAGCCGCGCAAACGGGTGATGCCCTTATCAGCTTTCAGAGATTTGAAACCGCGCCACCTTGGTAGGTTTAAAAATAGCGTTTCGGGCAGATCATCTTATCAAACGACAATCCGTTACGGATAAAGCCGAGGCTTTTCAGCCCCCTCGGGAAATTCAAGAAATGCGAAGGGGGAGAGCCACGCCCTCCCCCAATCCTTGATTACAGCTTGAGCGACGGGATGATCTGCTTTTTGCGGCTCATCACGCCGGGCAGCACGACCGTGTCGCCCGAGACGGTGGCGCCAAAGCTTTTCTCGGCCAAAGTTTTCACCAGATCGTTCGGGATCAGGAAGGTCGCCTCTTCGTTGAGGATGTCGACCACGAACAGCAGCACCTGATCGACGCCATCTTCGCGCGCCACATCGGTCATCGACGCCATCAAGCTGGCCTTGCGATCCAGCACCATTTTCGGCGCGGTGGTTTCCAGCACCGAGACGCGGAACTTGGTGCCCTCGACGGCATATTCCTTGGAATCCATGCGCAGTAGCTCGGCATCGGAGAATTCCGACACATCCGATTTCGCTTCAAACATCTTGGCTGCCAGATCGCCGATATCGACGCCCAGCTCCTTCGCCAGCGCCTCGCAGACCGCGCGGTCGTGATCGGTCGTCGTGGGCGAGCGGAATTCCAGCGTGTCCGAGATGATGCAGCTCAGCATCGCGCCTTTGATGCCCTTGGGGGCCTTGGCAATATCGTCACCCATCAGGTCATACATGATGGTAGCGGTGCAGGCGAGCGGGCGCATCGTGATGTCGATCGGGCCTTTGGTTTCCAGCCCACCGGCCAGCTTGTGGTGGTCGATGATCTGCACAATATCCGCGCTATTGATGCCAGCGGGCAGCTCGGCGGGGTTGTTGGTGTCCACAATCACCACCTTGTCGCCCTCAGCCACGTCCGAGATGATCTCGGGCTTGTCCAGACCCCAATGCTGGATCACGAAAGCGGCCTCGGTATTGGGTTCGCCCAGCAGGCAGGGCGTCGCGGGGATGCCTTTGACTTCAGAGAGATACCACGCCCAAGCGATGGGCGAGCCGGTGGAGTCAGTATCGGGGGCTTTGTGGCCGAAAACTTTGGTGCTCATGAAGGAATCCTTGGGATTGGGCGTGATTTTGCGCGCTTTATAGGGCCGCATCGCTGCTTTGTCACCTGCCCTGCGCGGCCGTGTCGCTCAATCAAGGCGTGTGATCGTATAGCCGTCTTGTTGCAGCAAATAGAGCAAGCCCTGATCGCCGGACAGATGCAGCGCGCCGACCGCAACCACGACCGGGCCATTGGTGGCGGCGGCCTCGATCCCGGGCAGCCAATTGTGGTTGCGCGCCACCATCAAGAGGTCTTCGGACAGCTTCATTTGCCGCTCGACCTCAACCGGTGCCATCCCCCCGGCAATCGCCTGTTCACGCGCCAGCTCCCAGATGATGCGCGGCTCGCCCCGGAAATACAGGTCCGCCATCGTGACGCCCATATCATCGGCCAAAGGCGCGCCCACCACAGCCGCGCGCAGCATCTCCAGCGAATCCGCCTCGCTGATCGAGTTGAATAGCGTGAAAACGGTATCCCAAGGTTCCAACGCGCGAATCGCGACCTTGTCGGTCTGGGCGGCCTGCATCAGCACCTTATCAAGCCCCTTGCCCCCGGCCCCCATATCCTTGACCGCGCAGGGCGGCAGCGACAGCGTCATCGCAACAAACGCCGGGCGCATTTTGGCAGCCAGAAAGGCGGGCATGCCATGGGCCGCCAGTGCCGTCTTGGTCAGTTCCCATTCGGCGGGGGACAGCAGCTCGGGCAGCGTCTTGCCCTTGGAAAACATTAGCGTCGGATCGGCCATCATCGCCTTTTGCAGCCGTGCCTCCTCATCGGGTCCGGCCTCGACCAGCAGTGCGCTGGCGTGTTTAAGCGCCTCTTGCACCTGTGCGACCAGCGCATCGTGGCGCGGATCAGGCAGATGATAGGTGCCCGCCAGCGTGATGGTCTGATCCCCCTTGGTGGCAGAAAATACGAGCCCCTGCGCGAAGGGCACGGCATGGGCGGCGGCCTCAAGGCGGGCCTGTTCGGCCTTGGGCAAAGCGTCAAAAAGATCGCTGCCAGAGCATTGCGCGCCGACCGGCAAGGCAAGCGCAACCCAAAGCACGGGCATCAAGACGGGAGCCAGCAACTGGCGCAGGGGGCGAAGGGTCATCATGGGCGCACAGTGCCACGCAGCGCGGCGCGCGCAAAGTGACAAACGTGTTCACCAAGCGCGGGCATTTTTCGCCAATCGGGTGTTGACAGAATGGGGGTGCAGTGACTAACTCCGCCATCGTTAGCACTCGTGTTAGATGAGTGCTAAAAGCTTTGAACCTGGAACCTTAGGGAGTAAGCCAGATGGCATTTAAACCGCTGCATGACCGTGTGCTGGTCAAACGCGTCGAAGGCGAAGAGAAAACCAAGGGTGGTTTGATCATCCCCGACAGCGCCAAAGAAAAACCGGCTGAGGGTGAAATCATCTCGGTTGGCGAAGGCGCACGCAAGGATTCGGGCGAGCTGATCGCACCGAGCGTGAAAGCTGGCGACCGTATCTTGTTCGGCAAATGGTCGGGCACCGAGGTCACGCTTGATGGGCAAGAACTGCTTATCATGAAAGAAAGCGACATCATGGGCATCATCTCGTAAGGCCTTAGCCTTTCGCAGATACCCTGATTTCCAACGAAATTTTCAGTCAAGGAGCCAAAAGACATGGCAGCCAAGGACGTCAAATTCTCCACCGACGCACGCGACCGGATGCTCAAGGGCGTCAACGTACTCGCTGATGCGGTGAAAGTTACGCTGGGCCCGAAAGGCCGCAACGTGGTCATCGAAAAAAGCTTCGGCTCGCCGCGCATCACCAAAGACGGTGTGTCGGTTGCACGTGAAATCGAACTGAGCGACAAGTTCGAAAACATGGGCGCGCAGATGGTCAAAGAAGTGGCCTCGCGCACCAATGATGAGGCCGGCGACGGCACCACCACCGCGACCGTGCTGGCACAAGCCATCATCAAAGAAGGCCTCAAGGCCGTGGCCGCGGGCATGAACCCGATGGACCTCAAGCGCGGGATTGATCTGGCGACCTCGAAAGTGGTTGCAGCGATCAAAGCCGCGTCGCGCCCGGTCAAAGACCAGGACGAAGTGGCTCAGGTCGGCACGATCTCGGCCAATGGCGAAGAGACCATCGGTCGCTTCATCGCGGACGCTATGCAAAAAGTTGGCAACGAGGGTGTGATCACCGTCGAAGAAAACAAAGGCATGGAAACCGAGGTTGAAGTCGTCGAAGGTATGCAGTTCGACCGTGGCTACCTGTCGCCCTACTTCGTCACCAATCCCGACAAAATGGTTGCGGATCTGGAAGACTGCCTGATCTTGCTGCACGAGAAAAAACTCAGCTCGCTCCAGCCGATGGTGCCGCTGCTCGAGCAGGTGATCCAGTCCAACAAACCGCTCTTGATCATTGCCGAAGACGTCGAAGGCGAAGCCCTTGCGACCCTCGTCGTGAACAAGCTGCGTGGCGGTCTGAAAATCGCAGCCGTCAAGGCTCCGGGCTTTGGCGATCGTCGCAAATCCATGCTGCAGGACATCGCGATCCTGACCGGTGGCCAGGTGATCTCGGAAGATCTTGGCATGAAGCTGGAAAATGTCGGCATGGACATGCTGGGCACCGCGAAAAAAGTCTCGATCACCAAAGAGACCACGACCATCGTGGACGGCGCTGGTGACAAGGCCGAGATCGAAGCTCGCGTCGCTCAGATCCGCACCCAGATCGAGGAAACCACCTCGGATTACGACCGTGAGAAGCTGCAAGAGCGTGTGGCCAAACTCGCCGGTGGTGTGGCTGTCATCCGCGTTGGCGGCATGACCGAAACCGAAGTGAAAGAGCGCAAGGATCGCGTCGATGACGCGCTCAACGCAACCCGCGCTGCCGTTCAAGAAGGTATCGTTGTTGGCGGTGGCGTGTCGCTGGTTCAGGCCGCTAAGGTTCTGCACGGCATGACCGCAGCAAACAGCGACCAAGAAGCGGGTATCGCCATCGTGCGCCGCGCTCTTGAGGCTCCGCTGCGTCAGATCGCTGACAACGCAGGCGTCGACGGCGCTGTCGTGGCCGGTAAGGTCCGCGAAAGCGACGATCTGAACTTTGGCTTCAACGCGCAGACCGAAGAATATGGCGACATGTTCAAGTTCGGCGTGATCGATCCGGCCAAAGTGACGCGCACCGCTCTTGAGGATGCGTCCTCGATCGCAGGTCTGCTGATCACCACCGAAGCCATGATCGCCGAAAAGCCCGAGCCTAAAGGCGCTGGCGGCGGCGCACCCGACATGGGTGGCATGGGCGGCATGGGCGGCATGATGTAATCAGCCGTTCCCGCTTGGAACTTTGGGAAAGGGCGCCTTGCGGGGCGCCCTTTTTCATGACTGCCCGTGGCTTAGCGTAACCCTTGCGCAACCATCGTCGGGTTGAACTCGATCACCCGATATTGCGCAACGCCCGCAATCTGAAAGGGATCAAGTCGGAACAACGCCTCGATCTCGGCCCGCTCGGTGCCAATCGCGATGATCACCCCACCATCGCGCGGCACCTTCGCCCCCGAGGCCAGAAAGCGACCCGCCGCGTATTGCTCTCTGAGAAACGCCCGGTGCGGCTCCAAAAGCGCGTCAACCTCTGCCATCGGCGCAAGATAGCTGAGTTCGGCCACGAAAAGATGCTGTCCTTCGCAAAGTATCGTCATTGTCTTGTCCATTCAGTTGCGTCCGCAAAAGATAGTTCGCCGCCCTGCCCTGTCGACAGCGCTTGCGCCACGCGATAGCGTCGCGCGAAACGAGGAGGAACAGATGATCGACGTAGCATTGGTAACGGGGGCGGCGCGCGGCATTGGCCTTGCGACGACAAAACTGTTTCTGGAAATGGGCTGGCAGGTTGTGATGCTGGATCGCGACGTCGAGGCGCTTGAGGCGGCGAGCAGCGCGCTTAACGGCACCCATCCGATCCTGTGCGACATTTCCGATCCCGAGCAGGTCGCCGTCATGGCCGAGGAAGTCGGGCGGATCGCGCAATATGGCCTCAAAGCGGTGGTCAACAACGCGGGCGTGGCCGAATTCGGCCCGATCGGCGAGACCGATTTCGCGATGTGGCGCCGCGTGATGGCCACCAATCTCGACGGCATGTTTCTGGTCAGCCAAGCGCTGACGCCGCTTTTGGCCAAGGCGAAGGGTGCGATTGTGAATATCGCCTCGATCTCGGGGCTGCGCGCCTCGACGCTGCGGGTGGCCTATGGCACCTCCAAAGCGGCGGTGATTGCGCTAACCGAGCAGCAGGCAGTGGAGCTGGGCGAGTTGGGCATTCGCGCCAATGCAGTCGCGCCGGGGCCGGTGCGCACCAAACTTGCGATGGCGGTGCATTCCCAAGAGATCATCGACGCCTATCACGATGCGATCCCGCTCAATCGCTACGGATCGGAACGCGAAATCGCCGAGGCCATCGCCTTTCTCGCCTCGGACAAGGCCAGCTTTGTGACCGGGCAGCTTTTGGCCGCAGATGGTGGATTTGGGGCAACTGGCATCGGCCTGCCTGCGTTGAGAAAGCACTAAAATGTTCGATTTGTGCATTTTTGATTGCGACGGGGTGCTGATCGATTCCGAAATCATCTCGGCCAATATGCTGATCGCAGAGCTGCGAAACCTGGATGTGAATATCGATCTCGATTACGTCGCACGCAATTTTCTGGGCCGCTCTTATCCGACGGTGATGAAACAGATCCGCTTTGAATTCGGTCTCGATCTGCCCGAAGATTTCGAGGCGCGCTACCGCGCCCGCTTACTTGCGGCCTTTGAAACAGACCTGCGGGTGATGCCCGGCGTGAGCGACGTGATCGCGCAACTCGGTGTGTCGTGGTGCGTGGCAACCTCATCCAGCCCGCAGCGCGCGCAGCGGTCGCTGGAAATCGTCGGACTGGATAAGCAGGTACAGGGCCGGATTTTCACCGCCAGCGAAGTTGCGCAAGGCAAACCCGCGCCCGATCTATTCTTGCATGCCGCGCGCCAGATGGGCGCTGACCCTGCCCGCTGCGTGGTGATTGAAGACAGCCTGACGGGCATCCGCGCAGGGCTGGCGGCGGGCATGACGGTGTGGCGCTTCACCGGCGGCAGCCATCTGCACGGGCGGCCGCTGTTGCGCCCCGCCGATGCGATTGCGCAACTAGAATTTGCCTCTTTCGACGAATTCTTTCATCTTGGTCCCAATATGAGGGCCGCGACATGAACCGGATGAATGAGATCGAGGCCACCCGCGAGGACGAGGCTGCCCGCGCGGGATGGCTTTATTACGTGGGCGGCATGACGCAAGATCAGATCGCGGCCGAGCTGGGCGTTTCGCGCCAGCGCGCGCAGCGTCTGGTCAGCCGCGCGGTTTCGGACGGGCTGGTGCGGGTGCGCATCGAGCACAAGATCGGCGCCTGTTTGGAACTGGAGGCCGCGCTGCGCCGTCGCTTTCAGTTGCAAACGGTGCGCGTCGCCCCCTCGCTGGGCGAAGGGGGCGACCGAGCACGCGCCACCGCCCCGCTGGCGGCGACTCTGCTGGAGCGCATCCTTGCGCGGCCCGAACCGCAGGTGATCGCCTTTGGCACCGGGCGCTCTTTGAGTGCAATGGTCGAAGAGGTGATGCAGCCCCCCGCCATGGCCCATAAGATCGTCTCGTTGATTGGCAATATCGCGCCCGATGGGTCGGCCAGCATTTACGATGTAATCATGCGCTTGGCCAACAAGCTGCACCTGCCCCACTATCCGATGCTGGTGCCGGTGATTTCGGAAAGCGCCGAGGAACGCGCGATGTTTGACCATCTCAAGCCGGTGCAGGCGGTGCGCCGCTTGGCCGCGCAGGCGGATGCGACCTTTGTCGGGGTGGGCCAGTTGGGCGACGACGCGCCCGTCTACAAGGACGGGTTCGTGACCCTCTCAGAGTTGCGAGAGTTGCAAAACGCAGGCGCGATCGGCGAGCTGGTTGGGGCGTTTTACGACGTGCAGGGACGTTACATCACAACACAAACCACCGAGCGATTTGGCTCATTTAAGATCGCACGCAACGGCGACGCCCCCAAGATCGCGATCGCCGCAGGAGCCTCAAAACTGGCGGCGATTCGAGGTGCTTTGGCGGGTGGATTGATCAATGGATTGGTCACCGACGAAGACACCGCGCGAAGTCTCGTCCAATAAGACTATTCATTTCATAACCTTATTCGAACTTCAAAGGTCTCCACGTCGCCGTGGAAATTGATGATTGACAGAATCTACCGTTTGAATGAATATTTTCTCACGTACTGGGCATTTGCTCAGAATATCTGGGAGGATATCATGACACTCACGTTCCGGGCGCTTCTTGGCGCCTGTGCTCTTGGTGCGCTTGCCACCGCGGCATCCGCTGAGACCACGATCACCGTAGCCACTGTCAATAACGGCGACATGGTCCGCATGCAGGGCTACATGGATGATTTTTACAAGATGCATCCCGACATCAAGGTCGACTGGGTGACACTTGAAGAGAACGTCCTGCGCCAGAAAGTGACGACAGACATCGCCACCAAGGGCGGCCAGTTCGACGTTCTGACCATTGGCACCTACGAGGTTCCGATCTGGGCCAAGCAAGGCTGGCTGGTGTCGCTCAATGACCTGCCTGCCGAGTATGACGTGAACGATTTGCTGCCCGCGATCCGCTCGGGTCTGACGGTCGATGGCAATCTTTACGCCTCGCCCTTCTATGGCGAAAGCTCGTTTGTGATGTATCGCAAGGACCTGATGGAGAAGGCCGGGCTGCAAATGCCCGAAAAGCCGACCTGGGGCGATATCGAGAAAGCGGCCGCGGCGATGACCGACAAGGCCAATGGCGTCTACGGCATCTGCTTGCGTGGCAAAGCGGGCTGGGGCGAGAACATGGCCTTCTTGTCGGCGATGGACAACTCGATGGGCGGCTCGTGGTTCAACATGGATTGGAAACCCCAATTCGACTCCGCGCCATGGAAAGAGACCCTGACCACCTATCTTGACCTGATGAACAAATACGGGCCTCCGGGCGCTTCGTCCAACGGGTTCAACGAAAACCTCGCGCTGTTCCAGCAGGGCAAATGCGGGATGTGGATGGATGCGACGGTGGCGGCCTCGTTCGTGACCAACCCCAAAGATTCCACCGTGGCCGACAAGGTTGGCTTTGCGCTGGCCCCCAACAAGGAAGGCGTCGACAAGCGCGCCAACTGGCTGTGGGCCTGGAGCCTCGCGATTCCGGCAGGCACCAAGCATGAAGCCGCAGCCAAGGCCTTCATCGACTGGGCAACCTCCAAGCACTACACCGAATTGGTTGCCGCCAAAGAAGGTTGGGCCAACGTGCCTCCGGGAACGCGGACCTCGCTGTATGAGAACCCCGAGTATCAAAAGGCGGCCCCGTTCGCCAAGCTGACGCTCGACTCGATCAATGCGGCCGATCCCAAGCACCCCTCGGTGCAGGACGTGCCCTATACCGGCGTGCAGTTCGTTGCGATCCCCGAGTTCCAAGGTCTCGGCAATGCAGTGGGCCAGCAGTTCTCGGCAGCCCTTGCGGGTCAGATGACCGCAGAACAAGCCTTGGAGAGTGCGCAAAGCCTCACCGAGCGTGAGATGAAGAAAGCCGGTTACCTCAAGTAATCCGCTTTCCATCTATCTCTTGGGGCAGCCTGTATTCGGGCCGCCCCATCCCCCCTCTTTCATTGCCGGAGCCGGACCCATGTCCACGCAAGCCTCGCGCGCTGCCGCGCGTCTGATGATATCGCCCTCGGTTATTCTTTTGTTTTTGTGGATGGCCGTGCCGCTGGGCATGACATTGTGGTTCTCGTTCCAGCGCTATAACCTTCTGATGCCCGGCCAGACTGGCTTTGTCGGCTTTCAGAACTACGAATATTTCCTGACCGATCCCGCCTTTTTCACCGCCCTCTGGAACACCTTGTTCCTCGTCGGAGGCGTGTTGCTGATCACCATCATCGGCGGGATGCTTTTGGCGCTGCTGCTCGATCAGGCGATCTTTGGCCAAGGCATCGTGCGGGTGCTGGTGATTGCGCCCTTCTTCGTGATGCCCACGGTGTCGGCGCTGGTGTGGAAGAACTTCTTCTTCAATCCGGTGAACGGGATATTCGCCTATATTGCGCATTTCTTCGGCTTTCCCGCCTATGATTTCCTCGCCCAAGCCCCGCTTTTGTCGATCACGCTGATTGTGGCGTGGCAATGGTTGCCCTTCGCGACGCTGATCTTGCTGACCGCGCTGCAATCGCTTGATAGCGAGCAGCTTGAGGCCGCCGAAATGGATGGCGCCAGCATCTGGTCACGGTTCATCTATATCATGGTGCCGCATCTGTCGCGCGCCGCGACCGTGGTGATCCTCATTCAGACGATTTTCCTGCTGTCGACCTTCGCTGAGATCCTCGTGACCACCAATGGCGGACCGGGCATCGCCTCGACCACGCTGACCTATCTCGTCTATGTCCAATCGCTGCTGCAATTCGACGTCGGCGGCGGGGCGGCAGGCGGCATCGTCGCTGTGATCTTGGCCAACATCGTTGCGATCTTCCTGATGCGGATGATCGGCAAGAATCTGGAGACCTGAGAGATGGCGCGCAAAACTTCAAACCGCCGCAAGCTGGTGATGACGATCCTCGCCTGGAGCGTCGGCTTCGTGATCTTCTTCCCGATCCTGTGGACGATCATCTTGTCGTTCAAGACCGAGGGCGACGCGATCAAGACGCCGTTGCAGGTGCTCACCTCGCATTGGACCTTTGAAAGCTACACCTTGGTGCAGGAACGCTCGAACTATTTCCGCCACTTCATGAACTCGGTGATCATCTCATTCGGCTCGGTGATCCTGGCGCTGATCATCGGCATCCCCTCCGCTTGGGCGATGGCCTTTGTGCCGGGCAAACGCACCAAGGATGTACTGATGTGGATGCTCTCGACCAAGATGATGCCCGCTGTGGGTGTGCTGGTCCCGATCTATCTGATGTTTCGTGACTGGGGGCTGCTGGATACCCGCACCGGCCTGATCATCGTGCTCTGCCTGATGAACCTGCCGATCGTGATCTGGATGCTTTACACCTATTTCAAGGAAATCCCCTCGGAGATCCTTGAAGCCGCCCGCATGGACGGCGCAGGTCTGCGCAGCGAGATCTTGTATGTGCTTACGCCGATGGCAATCCCCGGCATCGCCTCGACGCTGCTTCTCAACGTCATCCTGTCTTGGAACGAGGCCTTCTGGACCCTCAACCTGACAGCGGCCAAGGCTGCCCCGCTGACGGCTTTCATCGCCGCATATTCCAGCCCCGAAGGGTTGTTTTACGCCAAACTCTCTGCTGCCTCGACGCTGGCAATCGCACCGATCCTGATCCTTGGCTGGTTTAGCCAGAAACAGCTTGTGCGTGGCCTGACCTTTGGCGCTGTGAAATAAGGAGATCCCCATGGGACAGATTGAACTCAAAGGCGTCACCAAACGCTTTGGCGATGTGGAAGTCATCCCGCCGCTGGATCTGCATATCGGCGAGGGCGAATTCGTGGTCTTCGTTGGCCCCTCGGGCTGCGGTAAATCCACGTTGCTGCGCCTGATTGCCGGGCTGGAAGACGTGTCGGGCGGCCATATCGAGATCGACGGCCAAGATGCCACCGACCTGCCCCCCGCCAAGCGCAGCCTTGCGATGGTGTTCCAGTCCTACGCGCTGTATCCGCATATGTCGGTGCGCAAGAACATCGCGTTTCCGCTGAAAATGGCCAAGGCCGATCAGGCAACGATCGACGCCAAGATCGAGAATGCCGCGCGCATCCTCAACCTCACCGACTACCTGCATCGCCGCCCCGGCCAGCTTTCGGGCGGTCAGCGTCAGCGGGTTGCGATTGGCCGCGCCATCGTGCGTGAACCGGCGGCGTTTTTGTTTGACGAGCCACTCTCGAACCTTGATGCGGCGCTGCGCGTGAACATGCGGCTCGAGATTTCCGAGCTGCACCAAAAGCTGAAAACCACGATGGTTTACGTCACCCACGACCAAGTCGAGGCAATGACCATGGCCGACAAAATCGTGGTGCTGCATGCCGGCGTGATCGAGCAGGTCGGCTCGCCGCTTGAGCTTTATCGCAGCCCGCGCAACAAGTTTGTGGCAGGCTTCATCGGCTCGCCCAAGATGAACTTCGTCGAGGGCCCCGAGGCGGCCAAGCACAACGCCCACACGATCGGCATCCGCCCCGAGCATATCAATGTCTCCGCGACCGAAGGCGCGTGGAAGGGCACCGTTGGTGTGTCCGAACACCTTGGCTCGGACACGTTCCTGCATGTCGATACCGAGTTCGGGCTGATCAACGTGCGCGGCGATGGCGAGATCGACCTGCATTCGGGTGACAGCGTCTGGCTTAGCCCCGATCTGTCGCAACTGCACAAGTTCGACGCGGCAGGGCTTGCGATCTGATGCGCCTCTCGGGAAAACGCGCCCTGATCACCGGTGCCGCGCGCGGCATCGGGCAGGCATTTGCCGAAAAATACATCGCCGAGGGTGCGCAGGTCGTGATCGGCGATATTGATCTCGAGCGCGCTCAAGACACCGCAGCCGCAATCGGCGCGACTGCCCTGCCCCTTGATGTGACCGACCCGGCCAGCATCGAGGACGCAATGGCCGCGCTGCGCGCCAGCGGCGGGATTGATATCTTGATCAACAACGCTGCGATCTTCACCGCAGCCCCTTTGGTCGAGATCACCCGGCAAGATTACGAACGCGTCTTCAAGATCAATGTCGAGGGCACGCTGTTCATGATGCAGGCGGCCGCGCGCGAGATGATCGCGCAGGGCCGTGGCGGCAAGATCATCAACATGGCAAGCCAAGCCGGGCGGCGTGGTGAGGCCTTGGTGGCGGTCTATTGCGCCTCCAAGGCGGCGGTCATCAGCCTCACGCAGTCGGCGGGGCTGAACCTGATCGAACACGGCATCAACGTGAATGCTATCGCACCCGGTGTCGTGGATGGCGAGCATTGGGACGGCGTCGATGCCTTCTTTGCCAAATACGAGGGCAAGGCACCGGGCCAGAAAAAGCGCGAAGTCGGCGCGGCGGTGCCCTTTGGGCGCATGGGCACGGCACAGGACCTCACCGGGATGGCGGTGTTTCTGGCCTCGGACGAGGCCGAATATATCGTCGCCCAGACCTATAATGTCGATGGCGGGAATTGGATGAGCTGACATGAAACTCTCAAACGAAACGCTTGATCTTCTCCCAGATGATGTGGCGCGCCCCGGCTATGACCGAAGTGATCTGAGCGCGGGAATCGTCCATATCGGCTGCGGCAATTTCCATCGCGCCCATCAGGCGGTTTACCTTGATGACCTGTTCAACCTAGGGATCGGCCATGACTGGGCGCTGCTCGGCGCTGGCGTGCGCGCAGGCGATGCCAAGATGGGCGAAGCGCTGATGGCGCAAGACGGTATGTCGAGCGTGATCGAGCTGGACCCAAGCGCGAAATCGGCCCGCGTGATCGGCGCGATGACGGGCTTTGTGCCGGTGGCCTCGGGCAATGCGCCCCTGATCGCGGCGATGTCGGACCCCGGGATCCGGATTGTCTCGCTCACCGTGACCGAGGGCGGCTATTTCATCGACCCCGAGACCGGCACTTTCAGCCCCACCCATCCCGATATTGCCGCCGATGCGGCCAATCCGGACGCCCCCGAAACCGCCTTTGGCGCGATGATCGCGGCCCTCAAGGCGCGCCGCGCGGCGGATGTCGCGCCCTTCACCGTGATGTGCTGCGACAACGTTCCCCATAATGGCCATGTCACGCGCGATGCGGTGGTTGGGCTGGCACAGCTGTCTGACCCCGAACTGGCGGGCTGGATCAAATCCAACGTCGCCTTCCCCAATTCGATGGTCGACCGCATCACCCCCGCCACCGGCCCGCGCGAGCGCGCTTTGGCCGAAAGCTTTGGGCTGGAGGATGCCGCCCCCGTCACCTGCGAGCCGTTTCGCCAATGGGTGATGGAGGATCATTTCCCCGCCGGCCGCCCGGCGCTGGAGAAAGTCGGCGTGACCTTCACCGAAGCGGTGGATCGTTTTGAGACGATGAAGATCCGCATCCTGAATGGTGGGCACGCGATCATCGCCTATGCAGGTGGTTTGCGCGATATCGAATTCGCCCATGAGGCGATGGCCGATCCCCAGATCCGCGCCTATCTCGACAAGATCGAAACGTCCGAGATTCTGCCGATCATCCCCCCCGTGCCCGACACCGATCTGAGCGCCTATAAGCAACTGATTTTGGAGCGGTTTTCAAACCCCGAAGTGGCCGACACGATCCGCCGCCTGTGCTTTGACGGGTTCAACCGACAGCCGAAATTCATCATCACGTCGATCCGGGACCGGCTGACGCGGGGGCTGGGCTGTGACGGGCTGGTTTTGGCAAGCGCTCTGTGGTGCCGCTATTGCTACGGCACCACAGAAACCGGCGCCGAGATTGCGGCAAACGATCCGAATTGGGACCGTCTGGTGGCGCAGTCCAAAGCGGCGAAAACCCGCCCCGCCGCTTGGCTCGAAATGTCGGAAATCTACGGTGATCTTTCGAAAAACGACGCGCTAGTGGCGCAGTTCACCAAGACGCTGAAGGATGTCTGGGCACGCGGTTCGCAGGCGGTGATCACGGATTACCTCAAGTAGACGCCACACGGAATAAAAGCACTTGGGCGCAGGATCACACCTGCGCCTAGTGAATATCCCAATCGTCGGCGTTGGCACAGGCACCCAACGCCAGCCAATCCGAACGCACCCGCGCCACACGGGTATCCCCCCAGGTGCGAAACACGATCACGAACCCCTCGGGGGTGACCATCTCGGTGGAAATATCCATTCGGCCATTGTGTTTTTGATCAATGTCCCACATCGACAGCGCGACATGCACCAGCGGCTTGGCTGAGAAAGCCTCGGCAAAACTGACCAATTTGCGCAGTTCGCGCGGGCCATCGCCCGTCCACATCGCGCCACCATCCTGATAATCGGAAAACAACACGATGGAGCCTTGCTGCATCCCCATGCGATGGCTTTCGACCGTGATCATGGTGACTGACCTCTCTGCCCGATTGTGCGATCTTACGCGGCTCACTGCCCAGAAAAAAGCCCCGGAAAAACCGGGGCTTGTTTCGTGTCTTTTAACCGGCTCACAGCGTCATATGAGTGCCCATGGCTTCCATATCCGCCAGCAATTTGGCGGTGAGATCTGCTACCGACGGGTGGGCCTCTTCGTGCACACGGCGGGCCTCTGCGATCAGCTTGTCGTGGACTTCACGGGTGAATTCCTCGGCAGGCAGCGAGCGTTCGGCCAGCACCGTCACACCCTCGGGGGTGATCTCGGCAAAGCCACCCGTCACGGCGTAGCTGTGCGTTTCCGAGCGGGTCACCAAGGTGAGCCGACCGGGGCGCAGCGTGGTGAGCATCGGCGCGTGGCCGGGCATCACCGTCAGGTCGCCATCCGCGCCCGGCACCATGACCTCGATCGCTTCCTCTTCCGAGGCGAGCTTGCGCTCGGGTGCGACCAGATCGAATTGCATCGTGTCGGCCATAACGCCTCCTTACGCCGCAGCGGCGAGTTTCGCAGCTTTCGCTTTCACATCCTCGATGCCGCCAACCATGTAGAAGGCACCCTCGGGGAGGTGATCGTATTCGCCCGCCACAACCGCTTTGAACGAGCTGATCGTGTCTTCGAGCGGCACCTGAACGCCGTCAGAGCCGGTGAAGACTTTGGCCACGTCGAACGGCTGGCTGAGGAAACGCTGGATTTTCCGGGCACGGGCCACGGTCAGCTTATCCTCTTCGGACAATTCGTCCATCCCGAGGATGGCGATGATGTCTTGCAAAGCCTTGTAGCGCTGCAGGATTTCCTGCACGTCGCGCGCCACGCGGTAATGCTCTTCACCAAGGATCAGCGGGTCCATCAGACGCGAGGTCGAGTCCAGCGGGTCCACAGCCGGGTAGATACCCAGTTCCGAGATCGCACGGTTGAGAACCGTGGTTGCATCAAGGTGCGCGAAGGTGGTGGCAGGTGCCGGGTCGGTCAAGTCATCGGCAGGCACGTACACGGCCTGGATCGAGGTGATCGAACCGTTCTTCGTCGAGGTGATACGTTCCTGCATCGCGCCCATGTCGGTCGCCAGCGTCGGCTGATAGCCCACAGCCGAAGGAATACGACCCAGAAGAGCGGACATCTCAGAACCCGCCTGAGTGAAGCGGAAGATGTTGTCGACAAAGAACAAAACGTCGGTGCCGGTTGCGTCGCGGAACTGCTCGGCCAAGGTCAGGCCGGTCAGCGCAATACGCGCACGCGCGCCCGGAGGCTCGTTCATCTGACCAAAGACCAGTGCGATTTTCGAGTCCGGCAGATTGTCGGGGGTCAAAACGCCCGATTCAATCATCTCGTGATACAAATCGTTGCCTTCACGAGTCCGCTCGCCCACGCCGGCGAACACGGACAGACCCGAGTGCACCTTTGCGATGTTGTTGATCAGCTCTTGGATCAGAACCGTCTTGCCCACGCCGGCACCGCCGAAGAGGCCAATTTTACCGCCCTTGGAGTAAGGCGCGAGCAGGTCGATCACCTTGATGCCGGTGACGAGGATTTGCGCCTCGGTCGCCTGATCCGCAAAGTCGGGTGCGGGGGCGTGGATCGGGCGGAACTCGTCAGCCTCGACCGGGCCCTTTTCGTCCACCGGCTCGCCGATGACGTTCAGGATGCGACCCAGCGTCGCCGTGCCAACCGGCACCGAGATCGGGCTGCCGGTGTCTTTCACCGGTGCCCCACGCACGAGGCCTTCGGTGGCGTCCATCGCGATGGTGCGCACCGAGCCTTCGCCCAAGTGCTGCGCGACTTCAAGCACCAGACGCTTGCCGTTGTTGGTTGTTTCCAGCGCGTTGAGGATCGCGGGCAGCTCGCCGTCGAACTGCACGTCCACGACGGCGCCGATGACCTGGGTTACCTTGCCATTGCTTGCCATGATTTTCTCCGGTTCCGTCAGAGCGCCTCAGCGCCCGAAATGATTTCGATGAGTTCCTTGGTGATCGCGGCCTGACGCGTGCGGTTGTATTCGATCGTCAGTTTGTCGATCATTTCGCCCGCATTGCGCGTCGCACTATCCATAGCCGACATCCGCGCACCTTGTTCCGAGGCCGCATTTTCCAGCAGCGCCGTAAAAAGCTGCGTGGCGATCCCGCGCGGCAACAGATCGGCAAGGATCTGCGTTTCGCTGGGCTCGTAATCGTAGTTCACCGAGGGCGTTTCTTCGCCTTCCTCCGGTTCATAGGAGGCAGGGATGATCTGCTTGGCGGTCGGCGTTTGCGAAATCACGCTTTGGAAGACCGAGAAGAAGATCGTCGCAACGTCGAACTCATCCTTGTCAAAGCGTGTCAGCAAATTTCGCGCCACGCCTTGCGCGTCGTCATAGCTCAGGCGTTTGACGTCGCTGAAATCGACGTGACCCACGAAATACTGGCCGTATTCCCGGCGCAGCGAATCGCGACCCTTCTTGCCGACGGTGAGGATTTTCACCTCTTTGCCCTCGGCCAGAAGCTTGGTGGCGTGTTGACGCGCAAGCTTGGCGATGTTGGCGTTGAAGCCACCGCAAAGCCCACGTTCCGCCGTCATCACAACCAGCAGATGCACCTTGTCTGCACCCGTGCCCCCGAGAAGGCGCGGCGCATTGTCCGAACCTTTCACCGAGCCCGCGAGCCCCGCCATCACGGCATGCATCCGTTCGGCATAGGGGCGTGCGGCTTCGGCGGCCTCTTGGGCACGGCGCAACTTGGCTGCGGCGACCATTTGCATCGCCTTGGTGATCTTCCGCGTGTTCTTGACGCTTCCGATCCTGTTTTTCAGGTCCTTAAGGCTAGGCATATCCCTGTCCTTTCAGGCCAATCACGCGAAGGTCTTGGCGAATTCGTCAATGGCGGCTTTCAGCTTGTCAGCTGCGTCACCCTTGATCTTGGGATCTTCCTGGGTGAGCCAGTCGAGGATGTCTTTGCGCGAATTGCGCAGATAATCCAGCAAGCCCTGCTCAAAACGGCCAACCTGTGCGACCGGGATCGAATCGAGGAACCCGTTCGTGCTTGCAAAGATCACAGACACGATCTCGGCATTGGTCAGCGGCGAATATTGCGGCTGCTTCATCATCTCGGTCAGGCGTGCGCCCCGGTTCAGAAGCTTTTGCGTTGCCGCATCCAGATCCGAGCCAAACTGTGCAAACGCCGCCATCTCGCGATACTGAGCCAGTTCCAGTTTCACCGGACCCGCCACTGTTTTCATCGAGTTGGTCTGCGCCGAAGAGCCAACGCGCGACACCGACAGACCGGTGTTCACGGCGGGACGGATCCCTTGGTAGAACAGCTCGGTTTCGAGGAAGATCTGACCGTCGGTGATCGAGATCACGTTGGTCGGAATAAACGCCGACACGTCGCCGCCCTGAGTTTCGATGATCGGAAGCGCGGTCAGCGAGCCCGAGCCGAAATCTTCGTTCAGCTTGGCCGAACGCTCCAGCAGGCGAGAGTGCAGATAGAACACATCGCCCGGATAAGCTTCGCGGCCCGGCGGGCGACGCAGCAAGAGCGACATTTGGCGATAGGCCACGGCCTGCTTGGACAGATCGTCATAGATGATCAACGCGTGCATGCCGTTATCGCGGAAATATTCCGCCATCGCAGTCGCGGTATAGGGCGCGAGATATTGCATCGGCGCGGGGTCGGATGCGGTTGCGGCGATGATCGTGGTATATTCGATCGCACCGGTTTCTTCGAGCTTTTTAACAAGCTGCGCCACGGTCGAGCGTTTCTGACCGATCGCGACATAGAAGCAATGCATCTTATTGTCGGGCGAGGCGTCGTTATACGATTTCTGGTTCAGGATCGTATCGAGCGCGATCGCGGTTTTACCGGTCTGACGGTCACCGATGATCAATTCGCGCTGGCCACGCCCGATCGGGATCATGGCGTCGACCGATTTCAGGCCGGTTGCCATCGGTTCGTGAACCGATTTCCGCGGGATGATGCCCGGTGCTTTGACGTCGGCCACACGGCGCTCGGTGCTCTCAATGGCGCCTTTGCCGTCGATTGCATTGCCCAGACCGTCCACGACGCGACCCAGCAGACCTTTGCCAACCGGCACGTCCACGATCGAGTTCGTGCGTTTAACCACATCGCCTTCTTTGATGTCTTGGTCAGAGCCGAAGATCACGACGCCGACATTGTCGGATTCGAGGTTCAGCGCCATCCCACGGATACCACCGGGGAATTCGACCATTTCACCGGCCTGTACGTTATCGAGACCGTAGACGCGCGCAATACCGTCACCAACCGACAGCACACGACCGACTTCGGCCACTTGGGCGTCTTGCCCGAAATTCTTGATCTGGTCCTTGAGGATCGCAGAAATCTCAGCTGCTTGGATGCCCATTTATCCGACCTCTTTCATGGCGTTCTTGAGAGTAGCGAGCTTTGCGCGGATCGACGTGTCGATCATGCGCGAACCCAATTTTACAATCATACCACCGATGAGGCTTTCATCGACAGCGGTGTCCAGTTTAACGGTTTTACCCGTTTGCTTTTTCAGCGTTTCAGCCAGTTTCTTGGCTTGTGCAGCAGAAAGTTCCGAAGCCGAGGTGACCTCGGCCGTTACTTCGCCTTTTTCTTCAGCGATCAGATTGCTCAACGCGCTCAGCAAATGGGGCAATGTGAACAGGCGACGCTTGGCCGCCATCAGTTGCAGCCCGTTGCTCATGGCACTGGACAAGCCCATCTTGCTTGCCAGCGCTGCGACGGCATTCATCTGCTCATCGCGCGTATAGACCGGTGAAACGGCCACATCGCGCAGATCAGCAGAGCTTGCGAGCGCCTCACGCAAAGCCGCGACATCACCCTCAAGGGCTTTGATGCCTTTCGCCTCACGCGAGAGTTCAAAAATTGCAATCGCGTAGCGCCCCGCGATGCTTGCGGAAATCGAAGCTGGTTCGGACACGTCCACCCTTCCGATGCTTGTTGCCCCCGTTCCGCGCCCAACGGGCCCGGCGGGAGGTCTCCCCCGGCACAAGAAACTCGTCTTTTGTGCCACATATCGGAGAGGTGAGTAGCAGAGCAATTCCCCCCTCGCAACCATCTTGAACACCAGAATGTGAGCGAAAGACCGCATTTTGCCCTTCGTCGCGATAAGGTGACAGTGCGTGGGTTCAAATGACGGCGCTAACACAAAGAATTACACGGTTTGACCGAATCCGCAGCAGATCTTCTCGCCAGGGTGATTCACCCCCGCTATCGCCGGGAAAATCGCCGGGATCGGACCCGATTGCAGGCGTGAGGTCTTGTGCACGTCGCGGGGCGTTTTCATATGCCCCACCATTTCACCATGACAAGCCCCCCGGCGAAGCGCGCTTAAATCGGCTTGGAGACCGGCTTTACCGCGCCCTCCAAAATCGACAGCGGGCGGCGCACGCGCGCGCCCAAGCCGCTATCATGGCGCGCATGGACCTGCTTGGAGACCTCAAGCACGATCACCCCCGCCGCCAGCACGCCTGACACTTTGGTGCCCACCCGCTCCCACATCGCCGCCGAGCGCAGCCAGAACCGGCGATGGCTGGGCGGAATATAAAGCGCTGCCGTTTGGCGCTCTGGCACGAAACCCGAGCGGCGCGCCAATTGATCAAGCTGACCTGCGGTGAACGGTTTGCCAAAGCCGAAGGGCGTCGATTCGCTTGGGGCCCAAAGCCCGGCACGATTGGGCGCGATAAACAGCGCGCGCCCCCCCGGCCCCAGCACGCGCCAGCATTCCGCCATCAACGCCTCGGTATTATCCGAGGTTTCCAGCCCATGCATCACGATCAGCCGATCCACCCGCCCGGTTTCGATCGGCCAGCGGGTTTCTTCGCACAGCACCGACACATTGGGCTGCCCCGCAGGCCAAGGCATCACGCCCTGCGCCGCAGGCATCAGCGCAATCACCCGGCGCGCGGGTTCCAGATAGGGACGCAGCAGCGGTGCGGCAAACCCGTATCCCGCCACCGTCTGCCCGCCCATGGCAGGGCCGGTGGCAGGCCACATCGTCAGCACCTTGTCGCGGATCGCGCGTTGGGCAGCGCGTCCAAGCTGCGTCCGGTAATAGAAATTCCGCAGGTCGAGCACGTCGAGATGCATTGCGTGTCGGTCCTCCTTTGGCTTAGCTATGTTACAAGATACTCAAAGCGGTAGAAAACGCCATGTCCGTCGAATTGCTCATCGTGCCCTGTCTCGCCGATAACTACGCCTATATCGTGCATGAGGCCGCGACCGATACCACAACCGTGATCGACGTCCCCGAGGCCCCGCCGGTCCTCAAGGCGCTGACGGAGCGTGGCTGGAAGGCAAATCTGATTTTGCTCACGCATCATCACGCCGATCACATTGATGGTGTGCAGGCCCTCGCAGGGGCCACCGGGGCGAAGGTTCTTGGGGCTGCCGCCGATGCCCATCGCCTGCCGCGACTGGCCCAAGCGCTGCAACCCGGCGAAATGATCCCGATCGGAATGGAAAAGGTCGAGGTGATGGATGCGCCCGGTCACACCGTTGGCCATCTCGCCTATTACTTCCCCGAGGCGGGGCTGCTGTTTTCGGGTGATAGCCTAATGAGCTGGGGCTGTGGGCGGCTGTTTGAAGGCTCGGCGGCACAGATGTTTGAGACCTTGCAGCGCTTTTGCGCGCTGCCCGATGAGACGCTGGTCTGCTCGGGGCATGAATATACCGAGGCGAACGGCCGCTTTGCCCTTAGTCTTGAGCCCAACAATCCCAACCTGCTGGCGCGCATGGCCGAGGTGCGCGAGACCCGCGCCCAGATGCGCCCTACCCTGCCCGTCGAATTGGGTCTTGAGAAAGTCACCAACCCGTTCCTGCGCGGCGATGACCCGAAACTGCGCGCGGCTCTTGGCTTGCCCGCCAACGGCACCGCGCTTGAGGCCTTTACCGAGGCGCGCGCGCGCAAGGACCGGTTCTAAGGCTCGGGCGACACGCCCAAGCCGTCAGATCATCCTGCGATCAGATCAGGCGCTTAGTTCGTGCGCGGTGATCTGGTAGACGAACGTCTCGGGATCCAGCGAATCTTGGCGTTTTCCGTCAATTTCAGCCTGCGGATACATCATATAGGGCAGCATCGGATTGCGTGAGCCCGGCAGCGTCACGTCATGGGCGTAGTTATAAGCGACCCAGTTGCCCTCCCACGACCCGAACAGCGCGCGCCGCACATCGACCACCTTGGGGTTATCAAGCGCCAGATGCCCCGCGCCCTCCTGCAACATGACCTTGCGCACATCGGCGGGGTCCACCGCGACCCAACCAAAGCCCGTGAGGAACACTTCGGCCCGGCAATGCTGCGCCTTGCTGATATCGGGGGAATTCGCGCCAAGGCTTTTATAGCCGAATTTCGAGGGTGCTACGCGGATGCCATAGACATCGCGCGCCGGCAGCCCCGCCGCGCGCGCCAGCCCGACATACAGCGCGTTGAGATCGGCGCATTTCCCGCTCAGATCGCCCATCGCCAGCATCGAGGCCACATCGCCCAAGCCACAACCCGGCGTCTTGGGGTTGCGCACGGTATTCTCAACGATCCACTCGTAGATGCGGCGCGCGCGGTCCAGATCAGACGTAGCGCCCTTGGTGATCTGATCGGAGGTCTGTTTCACCAACCCATCGGTCGGGATCAGATGCGTCGGCGCGGTGTAGCACGCGTGGTCCTGCGTGCTGAGCGCCGGAACGTTGCCGGGGGCGGACAGGTCCACCGCGCGATTCTGCGTCGCGGCGATCGTGCTGAGTTCCAGCACGTGCGCCTCGTTGCCACCCTTCCAGATCGCATGCACAAAGCTTTCGCCCTTGATGGGGTCGGTCTGCACGCTGGCGCTATCGGCATTTCCCGTCCAGCTGATCGCGCCCGGCTTCATCCAATCCGCCGCGCTGACCGAAGGCACGGGCAGCCATAGCTGCGCGCCCGTCTCGCTGGCAGGCAGCGTGACGCGGGTGCGCAATTCAAAATGACGCCAGCCATCGGGTTTGGGCGTAAACCCCGCGCGCGCGATGGTTGGCAGCATCGCGCCAAGCGCAGAGGCCGAGCCGATCTTCATAAGGGTGCGTCTGGTGATCTGCATGGCTGCGCTCCGTTTTTTCTGGCCCGTCTGTAGGCTTGAGCCCGCGCAAGAGCAAGGCCGCCAGCGCCTTGCCCTCCCCAGCGCCCAATTGCGCGCCCTGCTTGCATCCAACGCCAGTAGCGGCGATATGTATCACGCCCGTTCACAAGTCCAGTTCGCATGCCCCTCCCTGTTTTATCCCAAGAAATTCGCCGCCAAATCCGCCGTTTCGGCCCCTCGATGGGGCGCCGACCGGGGATTGATATTCTGCGTGGCGCAATCGGCGCGGGTCTTGCGATTTTCCTTGTGACCTTCGTCGTCGATACCCTGCCCCATTCGCGTCAGGCGGGCATTTATCTGGTGTCGTCCTTCGCCTCGACGGCGGTGCTATTATTCGTGCTGCCCAATTCGCCGCTTGCGCAGCCTTGGGCCTCGATGATGGGAATGCTGATTTCTGCCGTGGTGCCGATCTTGGTGTTGCAAATGATCCCGCCCCCCTATGCCGACGGGCTGGCCGTGGCGGCTGCGATTGCGACAATGATGGCGGCGCGCGCGTTGCATCCGCCTGCTGCGGGGATCGCGCTGTTGGTGGTGCTCGAACATGAGGCGGGGCGTCATCTGGGACTAGAGTTTGCGATCTTTCCCATCGCCACGCTGACAGGGGTGCTGATCGTCTTCGCGATGATCTACAATCGCCTCTTCGGCATTTCCTACCCGACCCGACCGCTTTCGTCGACTTCAGATCAGAACATGCGCACGCGTGGCCCTGCCCGCACGCTGAGCCAGCGCGACCTGGCCGATCTGCTTGTCGAGTTCAATCATTCCGCCAACCTCGCCCCGGCCGATCTGGCGCGGTTGATGGCGGCTGCTGAACACCGCGCGGCCGAGGCGTTGCTGGCAGGCACGCGGGTGCGCGATATCATGACGCACAACCCCGTCACCGTGACCCCCGAGGCGCCTCTAAGCGAGATCGTGCGCAAGATGACCACCCTCAATGTGCACACGTTGCCGGTGGTCGATAGCCTTGGCTATTATCTGGGCCTCGTCGATCAGCATGACGCGCTTGATGAGCTGTTCAAGGAATTCGACCTGCTGCGCCGCCCGTTCCGCTTTCGCGCCGCCCCGCCCGAGGCCGAGGCGCGCGCGATCTTTCACACCGAAGTGCAAACCGTCGAGGGCGATACTCCCGTGGGCACCCTGCTTGAGCGGCTGGCACGGCGCGAGGCCCGCGTGGTGCCTGTCACCGAAGCGGGCCATCTGAAAGGCATCCTGACGCGCACCGACATCATGACCCTGCTGCTCAAACACTCTCCCGCCGCGCCCCATGACGACGCTATCAGGGACGCGCCCGCAATCGACACCGCCCCGAGCGAGCCAAACGAGGCACCACCCCAAGCGCCCGAACCCGAGCCGCGCCAAACAGAAATCTAACAAGCGCACGCCGAGTCGCCCAAGGTTTGTGCATGGCTCTTGAAACATAGCCGCCTCTCCCCCATTTCGTCTGGGTAACCCACAAACCCCCAAGATATTGCGCACGCTCCGTGCGCCAGCGCACCATCGCCGCGCGAAAGCGGCTGTTTTTATAGCGCATTTCGTATCGATGGCGTTTTTTGGGCACAAAAGACTTGAAGCGCGGCCAAATCCACCGAACTTTAACTATATGAGGCCAGGATAAGTGGAGGGTTCGCCCGCGCCGCATCCGCAGGATAAGGAGCAGAACATGCCATCGTTTTCCAACACGCTCGAACAGGCGATTCACGGCGCACTTGCGCTGGCGAATACCCGGCGCCACGAATTGGCCACGCTGGAGCATCTCTTGCTCGCGCTGATCGACGAACCTGACGCCGCGCGCGTGATGACCGCCTGTGCCGTCGATATTGATGAATTGCGCCAGACCTTGGTGGAGTTCATCGACGAAGAACTGTCCACCTTGGAAACCGAGGTTGAGGGCTCTGAAGCGGTGCCCACCGCCGCCTTCCAACGCGTAATTCAGCGCGCTGCGATCCATGTGCAATCCTCGGGGCGCTCGGAAGTGACGGGGGCCAATGTGCTGGTCGCGATCTTTGCCGAACGCGAAAGCAATGCCGCCTATTTCCTGCAAGAACAGGACATGACGCGCTATGATGCGGTGAATTTCATCGCCCATGGCGTTGCCAAGGACCCCGAATTTGGCGAGGCCCGCCCGGTGACGGGGGCCGAGGAAGAACAAAAAGCCGAGGGGGCCGCGCAGCCCGGCGAGGCCAAGGAATCGGCGCTCGATAAGTATTGCGTCAACCTCAACGTCAAATCCGAAAAGGGCGATGTCGACCCGCTGATCGGGCGCGAACAAGAGGTTGAGCGTTGCATTCAGGTGCTGTGCCGTCGCCGCAAGAACAACCCGCTTCTGGTGGGCGATCCCGGCGTGGGTAAAACCGCAATTGCCGAGGGGCTTGCGCTCAAGATCACGCGCGGCGAAACGCCGGAAATCTTGTCGAAATCCACGATCTATTCGCTGGATATGGGCGCGCTTCTGGCAGGCACGCGCTATCGCGGGGATTTCGAGGAACGTCTGAAGGCTGTCGTCAAAGAGCTGGAAGAGCACAAAGATGCAATCTTGTTCATCGACGAGATCCACACCGTGATCGGTGCCGGTGCCACGAGTGGCGGGGCGATGGATGCCTCCAACTTGCTCAAACCCGCTTTGGCGGGCGGCAAGCTGCGCACGATGGGCTCCACCACCTATAAAGAGTTCCGCCAACATTTCGAAAAAGACCGCGCGCTGTCGCGTCGCTTCCAGAAGATCGACGTGAACGAGCCCTCGGTGCCCGATTCCATCAAGATCCTGATGGGGTTGAAGCCCTATTTCGAAAAGCACCACGATATCCGCTACACCAATGATGCGATCAAGACGGCCGTAGAATTGGCGGCGCGTTATGTCCATGACCGAAAGTTGCCCGACAAGGCGATCGACGTGATCGACGAGGCGGGCGCGGCCCAGCACCTGCTGGCCGAAAGCAAAAAACGCAAAACCATCGGCCCGAAAGAGATCGAGGCCGTGGTCGCAAAAATTGCGCGAATCCCGGCGAAATCGGTCACCAAAAGCGATGCAGAAGTGCTGCGCGATCTTGAGAAAACGCTCAAACGGGTGGTGTTTGGCCAAGACAAGGCGATTGAGACGTTGGCCTCGGCGATCAAACTGGCGCGGGCTGGCCTGCGCGAGCCTGAAAAGCCGATTGGCAACTACCTGTTTGCAGGCCCCACGGGCGTCGGCAAAACCGAGGTTGCCAACCAGTTGGCCGACAGTCTGGGCGTGGAACTCTTGCGGTTCGACATGTCGGAATACATGGAGAAACACGCCGTCTCACGCCTGATCGGCGCACCTCCGGGCTATGTCGGGTTTGATCAGGGCGGGATGCTGACGGATGGGGTCGATCAACATCCCCATTGCGTGCTGTTGCTCGACGAAATGGAAAAGGCGCATCCGGATGTCTATAACATCCTGCTGCAAGTGATGGATCACGGCAAACTCACCGACCATAACGGTCGCACGGTGGATTTCCGCAATGTGATCTTGATCATGACCTCGAATGCGGGGGCCTCGGACATGGCGAAGGCTGCGATCGGCTTTGGCCGCGACCGCCGCGAGGGTGAGGATACCGCCGCAATCGAGCGCACCTTTACGCCCGAATTCCGCAACCGACTGGATGCGGTGGTCAGCTTTGCACCGCTGTCGCGCGATGTGATCTTGAAGGTGGTGGACAAGTTCGTCCTGCAGCTTGAAGCCCAGTTGATTGATCGCAATGTGCATATTGAACTGACGCCGCAAGCCGCCAGTTGGCTGGCCGAAAAGGGCTATGATGACAAGATGGGCGCGCGCCCATTGGGCCGCGTCATTCAAGAGCATATCAAAAAGCCGCTCGCAGAAGAATTGCTGTTCGGCAAGCTGACCAAGGGCGGCCTGGCCAAGGTCTCCGTCAAAGACGACGATCTTGTGATCACTGTCGAAGAACCTGGCAAAAAGCGGATCTCGGGTGCGAAACCACCCTTGTTGACAGCCGAATAAGCACGCGTGCTACGCGCCGCTTTGATAAGCCTCCTCGTCCCGGCCCTGCCCTGCATGGCCGGGACGATTTCTTTACAGCAACCGATCGACTGCACGCTCGGACAAAGCTGCTATATTCAGAATTATGTTGATCGTGATCCCGGCCCCGGCGCCGGGGATGTCGGCTGCGGACATCTGACCTATGACGGACATAAGGGCACCGATTTTGCCCTGCCCAATGAGGCCGCAATGCTAGCGGGAGTGAAGGTGCTGGCAGCGGCCTCCGGCAGCGTCAAGGCGATCCGCGATGGTGAACCCGACCGCGCCTTCGTCAACGGGGCTTCGGTTGCGGGCAAGGAATGCGGCAACGGGATTTTGGTTGAGATCGGCGATGGCTGGGAGACCCAGTATTGCCACATGCGCGATGGCTCTGTCGCGGTCAAACCGGGCGCTCAGATCACGGCGGGCGAGGTTTTGGGCCTTGTGGGACAATCGGGCAAGGCCGAGTTCCCCCATCTCCACCTCTCGCTGCGCCATAATGGCAAGATCATCGACCCGTTTGACCCGGATATGGCGCAAACCTGCGCCCACAACATTGCGCAACAAGAGCTATGGGCCAAGCCCATTCCCTACACCTCCTCGGGGCTGTTGCAGCTTGGACTGGCCGATACGCCACCGCGATATGAGGCGATCAAATCGGGGATCGCCCCCGTTGCAACACTGCCAAGCGACGGAGCAGCATTGGTTGTCTGGGCCTATGGGTTTGGCGCGCAGGCGGGCGATACAATCACGCTTCGCCTACAAGGGCCCGACGGCTTTCACTTTGCCCATGATAGCACGATGACAAAGCCCAAAGCGTTGTTTTTCCAGTTTGCGGGCAAGAAAACACCACCCGGCGGATGGCCTCCCGGACCCTATCAAGGCACGGTCGCGCTGCGACGCGACGGCGCCGTGATCGCGCAGCGCAGCCAAACCATCACGCTGGGGCGCTAACGCCCCCCGCTTAGGGAATGGGCGCTGCAGGCCCCGGCTGACCAGACGGTTTTTCCGCGTCCTTGGCGCGCGCAACGCTTTCCTCTTCCAGCGTCTTTGCCGGCAATAGTGAAAAAATCCGCGCCCCCGTCTCGGCCTTCATGGTCTCGGGGTCGGTGACAAAGCGCAACTCTCCCTTGGCCGACACCACCAGAACTGGAGCCGCGTCAGGGCGTTTTTCGCGCCAATCCGACAGGGCGTATTCCTCAGTGATGCGGGTGGTACGAAAGACCCAGCCTTCCGCGAGCAGCGTCTCCCAGCCCTCCAGCGTGCGCCCGGCCCCAAAGCGCCGCCCGCCAAGCTGTGTGGGCAGCGCATGACGCTCGCGATCATCCTTCAGGCGCGGCACTTGCCACACCTTGTCGCGCCCCAGTTCCGGGGCCAGATCGGTCGCCACCAGCGTGTTATAGGCGTCATTATCGGTCGCGGCGAGTAGCGTGGAATAGGACATCAACTCAACCGAATCTTCAGCCGCCTCGCCCAGAATATCGCCGTAAAACGTCTTGACCCCCGAAGCGCGCGCGCGGATCAGATGGGCGTGGTTGGGATCGGTGATCAGCACCGGAATCTCGGCCTTCATCAGGACCTGCGCGAACGCAGTGGTAAAGCGCGATCCCCCGACGATCAGCAGCCCCGGCTTGTCGGTATTGGCCAGACCAAGCTTGCGCGCCAAGGGCGCCAGCGTGAAGCCATGCACAATCACCGTGACCAGCACCAACACAAAGGCCAGCGGCCCGATGCGCGCGCCATCCGCCACCCCCAGATCGGCGAGCCGTTGCCCGAACAGCCCCGCCACCGCGACCAGCACCACACCGCGCGGCCCGGTCAGCGCAATCAGCAGCCGTTCATTGCGCGCCAACCCCGTACCGATCAAGGAAATCAGGACTGTCAAGGGCCGCGCCACCAGCACCACAAGCGCCACAAACAGCGCCGCATGCCAATCCAGCGCGGCTAGTTGGTCGACCTGAATATTGGCCGCCAGCAAGATGAACACGCCCGAGACCAGCAGCACGGTCGCATGTTCCTTAAAGCGGCGCAGTTCCTCGTAAGAGGGCAAATCGGCATTGCCAATCACCAGCCCCATCACCGTCACCGCCAACAACCCGCTTTCATGCAGCATCGAATTGGTCACCGCATAGGTCGCCAAAAGGGTTGCGAACAGCACTGGCACTTTCATGAATTCGGGCACTTTTCCGCGCCGGAAGGTCCAGGCAATCGCATAGCCGACAAGCCCGCCAACCGCCCCGGCAAAAACGATGCCCAAAATGAGATGCCAGATCGCCTCGCCCATCGACAGATTCGAGCGCAGCGTCACCACCACCTCAAAGGCAAGCACGGCGGCCAGCGCCCCGATTGGGTCGTTGACGATGGCCTCCCATTGCAACAGCCGCGCGGGGCGACGCGCCAATTTCGCGGTTCGCAGCAAGGGCGCGATCACGGTCGGGCCAGTCACCACCATGATGCCGCCAAAGACCGAGGCCGCCTCCCAGCTGAGCCCCGCGCCGTAAACCAGCGCCAGCGTTGACAAAAGCCAGCCCAGCGGTGCGCCGATAAAGACCAGCCGCGCGACGCCGGATCTAGCATCACCCAGCCGGTGCAGATCGAGCGTGAAACCGCCCTCGAACAGGATCACCGCCACCGCAAGCGCGATCAACGGCCCCAGAAGATCGCCAAATTCGAGGCTCGGATTCAACAGCCCCGTCGCCGGCCCCACGATCAGACCAGCCGCGAGCATGAGAACGATAGCGGGCAGCCGCAGCCGCCACGCAAGCCATTGCGCCCCAACGCCAAACACCCCGACAAGCCCGAAGGCCATGACCGGACCAAGCCCCACCGTTTCTGCAACTGCCATACTTGTCCCTCAAACAATGCGGCCCAATTCAGATACGGGCCAAACCCACTCCAAAAGGTCAGGTTCCCGCATGTTATGCAAGAGGCGATAAACGGCCATGCCGCGCGCAAAGATTGACCTTTGCACCGCAATCAGTTAGGGGATTTTCAGCCTCGCAATCCGGCGAGGTCAGGTCAGGGCGCCCAATTTCCGTTGCGCCCTCATGTGTGCGCCGCCCGATGCGGCAGCCACCGGACGTAATCAGGAAACTTAAGGACGACGATGACGAAATTCTCTGATCTTAAACTGGACCCCAAGGTTCTGTCTGCTGTTGCCGATGCGGGCTATGAAACGCCCACGCCGATTCAGGCCGATGCAATCCCGCCCGCGCTTGAGGGCAAGGATGTGCTGGGCATCGCGCAGACCGGCACTGGCAAGACAGCAAGCTTCACGCTGCCGATGCTGACGCTGCTGCGCCGGGGTCGCGCACGTGCGCGCATGCCGCGCAGCCTCGTGCTGTGCCCGACGCGCGAACTGGCCGCGCAGGTCGCTGAAAACTTCGATCTTTACGCCAAGAACACCAAACTCACCCGCGCACTGCTGATCGGCGGCGTCAGCTTTGGTGAGCAAGACAAGCTGATCGACAAGGGCGTCGATGTGCTGATTGCAACGCCCGGCCGCCTGCTCGATCATTTCGAACGTGGCAAGCTGATCCTGACCGATGTGAAAATCATGGTCGTGGACGAGGCCGACCGGATGCTGGATATGGGCTTTATCCCCGATATCGAACGCATTTTCCAACTGACGCCCTTCACCCGCCAGACGCTGTTCTTCTCCGCCACGATGGCCCCCGAGATTGAGCGCATCACCAACACCTTCCTGCACGCCCCGGTGCGCATCGAGGTAGCCCGTCAGGCGACGACGGGGGTGAACATCACACAGAAACTGGTGCAAATCACGCCCGAGCGGCGCGACCAGACGGCAAAGACCAAGCGCGAGTTGCTGCGCGCGCTGATTGAGGCCGAGGGCGAGGCCTGCACCAACGCGATCATCTTCTGCAACCGCAAGGTCGATGTCGATATCGTCGCGAAAAGCCTGCAGAAATACGGGTTTGATGCGGCCCCGATTCATGGCGATCTGGAACAGAGCCAACGCACGCGCACGCTGGAATCGTTCCGCGATGGCGGGTTGAAACTGCTGATTGCCTCGGATGTGGCCGCGCGCGGTCTGGATATTCCCGCCGTCAGCCATGTATTCAACTACGATCTGCCGATGCATGCCGAGGATTACGTTCACCGCATCGGGCGCACCGGGCGCGCCGGGCGCAAGGGCGCGGCGATCTCGATCGCGACGCCCTCGGATGACAAGTATCTTCATGGCATCGAAAGCCTGATCGAGACGGAAATTCCGCGCGCCGTGCCGCCCGAGGGGTTCGAGCTGTCCGAAGGGGCCAAAACCGCGCCGCAAAAGCGCGATGATGCCAAAGGCGGTCGCGGCCGTGGCGGTCGCACGCGCGAAACGGGCACCCGCGAGGGCAGCGCTCGGTCAAACCGTGGCCCGCGCCCGGCGCGCGATCATAACAAGTCCGATCAACAGGGCGATTCGGCCGCGACAACCCCGATTGTGCAAACTCCGGTGGCCGCAACGGCCCCTGCCCCCGAGCCTGTCGCAGTTCCTGCGCCCGCTCCGGTGCAAGCTGTCGCTGCCAAGTCCGAGCCCAACACCAACCACGAGCGTGATGACACGCGCCGCGCGCGCGGTGGCCGCAATCGGCGCGAGTCGGAGCGTGGTGGTTCGGTCGTCGGGATGGGCGATCACATGCCCGACTTCCTGACCCGCTCGTTCCGCACCAGCAAACCTGACACGGAAAGCGAAGTGGAAACCGAGGATAGCGCGGACAGCTAAGCTACGTTTCTTGAATAGCAAAACCCGCCAGAGTTTCCTCTGGCGGGTTTTTTCATGCCCGCAGCGAGGGGCGGCGCAATCGCCGCCCTGCCCGGCTTTTCGCCCTGGCCTATTCGTCGACCAAGCGCGAGGTCACCACGATCACCTCGGGCTTTTTGCCAATCTCTTCCATTGAGACCTGACGCGCGATACGGCGCAGCGCCTCATCCATCTTCTCGTCATTCGACAGCACTTTTGCCGGAGCACGGTTGAGGAAATCCGACATCTCATCTTCGATCTGATCAATCAAAATGGCACCGCCACGACCCTGCTTGGGCAGTCCCATCGTCTGCACCCAAGGATCGCCAAGCGGTTGATCCTGTTCGTCCAGAATCACCGTGACCAGAACCAGACCGTTCAGCGCCATGCGAATCCGCCCGCGCACCACACCGTCCATCGCGCCGATTTTGACCGAACCATCAATATAAGTCCGCCCGGCCTCGATATATTCGACCACTTTGGGCACCGTGCCCGTCAGATCGATCATCGAGCCATTGGTGGCCACTTCCGAGGCAATCCCCTTGGCTTGCGCGATCTTGGCATGTTCGCGCAGGTGGCGGTGCTCACCATGCATCGGGATCAGGATTTTCGGGCGCAGCAGGTCATGCACCGCTTCAAGATCGGGGCGGTTGGCGTGGCCCGAGACGTGATACAGCCCGTCATGATCGTCGATCACATCCACGCCCATCTCGGAATAGGCGTTCATGATGCGGATCACGCCGCGCTCATTGCCCGGAATAGTTTTGGACGAAAACAGAAAGCTGTCGCCCTCTTTCATCTCAAGACCCAGATATTTCCCGCGCGAAAGCTGTGCCGAGGCGGCGCGCCGCTCGCCCTGCGACCCGGTGACGATCAGCATCAGATTGCCACGCGGCACATCCATCGCCTCTTCGGGCGGGATCGTGCCGGGCATGCCCTTGAGCACGCCAGTTTCCTGCGCCGCGCCCACCATGCGTTTCATCGCGCGCCCCAGCAGACAGACCGAACGCCCCGCCGCAACGCCCGCCTCAGCGAGCGTTTTCAGACGCGCCACGTTTGATGCGAATGTCGTGGCCACAATCATCCCGGTTTGCTCGGCAATCAACTTGGTCAGCGGTTCAGCCAAGGTCGCCTCAGAGCGACCGGGCGCGGGCGAGAACACATTGGTGGAATCGCTCACCAGGACTTTCACGCCCTCACCTTCCTGCGCGATCTCGTGCCACAGGATCGGATCAAAGGGTTCGCCCACGATCGGATTGCCATCCAGCTTGAAATCGCCGGTATGCACGATGCGCCCGGCAGGCGTGTCGATGACCAGCGCCGAACTTTCGGGGATAGAGTGCGACACCGGCACGAATTGCACGGTGAACGGCCCGGCGTCGATGGCATGCGGGCGCGGCTCGACGATCTGGATCGTTTCGGCGGGAATCCCGGCCTCTTCGAGTTTCAGCTGCCCGATACGGCCCGTGAAGGCGCGCGCAAAGACCGGTTTGCGCAGTTTGTTCCAAACATGGGCCAACGCGCCGATATGGTCTTCATGGGCATGGGTGATGAAAATCGCCTCGATGCGATCGGCATTGTCCTCAAGCCAAGCCAGATCGGCCATGATCAGATCGACGCCGGGAGAGCTGTCCATATCAGGGAAGGTCACGCCCAGATCGACCACGATCAGCCGTTCTTTCCCCGCCGGCCCATAGCCATAGACGTAGGCATTCATGCCAATTTCGCCGGCACCACCAAGAGGAAGATAGATCAATCGTTCTGTCACGCGGTCAGTCCTTTATTGTAGTCATTCAGCAGGCGAAGGCCATGCATGGTGAGGTCTTCCTCGACCTTGTCGAAAAGATCGAACCCCTGATCAAACAGCGGCGCAAGCCCTCCGGTGGCGATCACCTTCATCGGGCGGTCACGTTCGACCCTTATCTGGCGCACGATACCCTCGACAAGACCAATATAGCCCCAAAACACGCCAGACTGGATACAGGCGACGGTATTTGTCCCGATAACGGCTAGCGGCTTGGAGATATCGACATGGGGCAGTGCTGCAGCGGATTGGTGCAGCGCCTCAAGGCTGAGGTTCACACCGGGCGCAATCACGCCCCCGATATAGGCCCCGTCGCGCGCCACCACGTCAAAGGTCGTTGCCGTGCCGAAATCCACCACGACAATATCGCCGCCGTGGCGATCAAACCCCGCCACCGCATTAACCAGACGGTCGGGGCCAACGGTTGTGCCCTCATCGACGCGCGGGGCCACGGGCAGCACACATTCGGGTTTGCCCACCACCATCGGGCGACAATCGAAATAACGATTGCACAGCACACGCAGGTTGAACACCACGCGCGGCACCGTCGAAGAGATGATCGTCTCGGTGATCTTGCCGGTGATCTCATGCAGGCGCATCAGCCCCGAGAGCCAGACGAAATACTCATCCGCCGTGCGTTTGTGATTGGTTTCCATCCGCCAGGTCGAGAGAAAAGCGTTCCCATCCCAGATCGAGAACACCGTGTTGGTATTGCCGCAATCGATACACAGAAGCATACCCGCCCCTTTTCGCACTCAAAAGAAAATATCGGCCGCCGCGATTGCGCGCGTCCCCTGTTGCTCACGCAGGATCAACGCCCCGCTATGATCAATCGTCTCGAAGATACCATGATGGGTTTGGCTGCCCACACGCGCCGTGATCTGCTCGCCCAAGCGCGCGGCGCGCGCCAGCCACGCATTGCGGATCGCATCGAACCCGTAGTCGCGAAACTGCTGATCGTAGTGATCAAACGCTTGCGCAAGGATCGGCAGGAAGTCTTCGGGCGTCACCTGCATCCCGGTTTGCTGCGCCAGATTGACTGGCTGCATCGCCTCGGGTTCCAGCGTTTCGGGCGCGGGTGTCTGCGCAAGGTTCACGCCAATCCCGATCGCCAATTTGAGCTGCGCGCCCTGCCCCAGCGTCTCCAGCAAAATCCCCGCAATCTTGCCGCCGTCAAGCAGCACATCATTGGGCCATTTGATCGCGAACCGCGCATGGGGGCCTGCGACATGGCTCAACGCTGCCTCCAGTGCGAGAGCCGCCACAAAGGAATAGAGCGCCGCTTGGGGGAGCCCGCCCTCGGGGCGCATCACGAGCGTGGCCGAGAAATTTCCCTCGGGCGCGCGCCAAGCCCGGCCCCGGCGCCCGCGCGCTGCCGTTTGCACCCGCGCGAAGATCCAGGCCGGACCCGAAAGGCCCGGCGCAAGCCGGGCCGCTTCGTTCATCGTGGAATCGACCGAAGCCAAGGCGTGACGCGCCACGCCCTCGGGCCAGCCCTTGTCCTTAGTTAACAAGGGCCGCCGCAGCAGCCTGCGCCGCACCTTCGATACCAAAGAGGTTGAAGACGCCAAACACCGTCACCAGCGCCGACGCCACCAGCAGACCCCATTGCACAGCCGGCATCCGGTGATCGAGCGGCTCGACCTCTTTGCCGAAATACATGAAGTAGATGATGCGGATATAGTAGAACGCCGCCACAACCGAGGTCAGCACCCCCAGCAGCGCAAGCCAGATATAACCGCCCTGAATGGCCGCCGTCAGCACGGCATATTTTGCAAAGAAGCCCAGCATCGGGGGCACGCCCGCAAGGCTGAACAGCAAGATCATCATCGCAAGCGCTTTCGTCGGCTCGCGGCTGGCATACAGGTTGAGCGACTTGATATCGGTCACCGGCTGGCCATCGCGCTCCATCGACAAGATGAAGGCAAACACGCCCACATTCATCGTCACATAGATCGCCATATAGGTCAGCATCGCCTGCACCCCGAACACGGTGCCAGCGGTCAGGCCAAGCAGGGCAAACCCCATATGGGTGATCGAAGAATAAGCCATCAGACGCTTGATGTTGCGCTGGCTAATGGCAGCAAACGACCCCCAGATCATCGACAGACCTGCGAGAAGACCGATCACTTGGCCCCACTCGCCGGGAACCTGACCGAAGGCGTCAAACATCAGCCGTGCGATCAGCGCCATCGCCGCGACTTTCGGCGCGGTCGAGAAGAACGCGGTCACCGGCGTCGGCGAGCCCTCATAAACATCAGGCGTCCACATGTGGAACGGTACGGCCGAGACCTTGAACGCGAGACCCGCGATCAGGAACACCATGCCAAACAGCAGCCCCATCGGCAGCTGCCCGGCCTTCACCACTTCGATGATGCCCGCGAACTGTGTCGTGCCAGCAAAGCCATAGGTCAGCGAGGCCCCATACAGCAGGATGCCCGAGGACAACGCGCCAAGAACGAAGTATTTCAAACCAGCTTCCGAGCTTTTCTCACTATCGCGGCGCAGTGCGGCGACGATGTAAAGCGCCAGCGATTGCAACTCGAGGCCCATATAAAGCGACATCAGGTTGCCCGCCGAGACCATCATCATCATGCCAACAACCGACAGCGTGATCAGGATCGGGAACTCAAAGCGCAGCAACCCGCGACGCTCCATGTAATCCGCGCTCATCGCGAGGATCAGTGCGGCCGCGATCAGCACCAAGACCTTGGCAAAGCGTGCAAAGGCATCGTCGATGAACAAACCGCCAAACGCTTGATGCGTGCCACTGCCGCCCAGCCCGATCCAAGCCGCAAGTACCAGCATCACAGCGCAGGTGGCCCAAAGCAGCGTGGAGGCCAGCTTATCCTTGCCAAACCAGACCCCGACCAGCAGAGCCGCCATCGCAAAGATGGACAGCAAAAATTCCGGCAGGACGGTAGAGAAATCCGAAGCAGTCATCTCTGGGGCTCCTCAGTGTTCGACCAGGTCGGACAACAGATTGTCCGGCAGGGCTTCGTGATAGTTCTCGACCAGATTGGTCACGGAGGGTCCGATGATATTGGTCACCAGATCGGGATAGATCCCCAAGATCAGGGTCATCGCGACCATCGGCGCAAAGATCCACTTCTCACGCGTGCTCAGATCGGTGATCGAGCGCAGGCTTTCCTTGATCAGATCGCCAAACACCACCCGACGATAGAGCCATAGCGCATAGGCCGCTGACAAGATCACACCCGTCGTGGCCAGCATCGCCGCCCAAGTATTCACTTGGAACGTCCCCACCAAGATCAGGAATTCCCCGACGAAATTGGCCGTACCCGGCAAGCCGACATTGGCCATGGTGAAGAACATGAAGATCAGCGCATAGGCCGGCATCCGTTTGGCCAAGCCGCCAAAGGCTGCGATCTCGCGGGTGTGCATCCGGTCATAGATCACGCCGACGCACAGGAACAGCGCGCCCGACACAAAGCCGTGGGCCACAACCATCATGATGCCGCCTTCGATACCCTGCTGCGTGCCCGAGAAGATCCCGAGCAGCACAAAGGCCATATGCGCCACCGAGCTATAGGCGATCACCTTTTTCATGTCGTCTTGCACCAGCGCCACGAGCGAGGTGTAGATGATCGCGATCACCGCCAGCCACATCGCCCAAGGGCCCACCACCATGTTGCCCACCGGGAACATCGGCAGCGAAAACCGCAAGAAGCCGTAATCCGCCAGTTTCAGCAGCACAGCGGCCAGCACGATCGAACCGGCCGTCGGGGCCTGAACGTGGGCAGCGGGCAACCAGGTGTGCACCGGCCAAAGCGGCATCTTCACTGCGAACGAGATGAAGAACCCCAGCCAAAGCAGCGTTTGCACCCCGCCCGGGATCGTCACACCCAACACATGAAGCGGCGTGTAGGGGAACTTGTCGCTCAGCAGGTTGGGCATATCCGTCGTGCCGGTGTGGTAATAGATATAGATGATCGCCACGAGCATGAAGACCGAGCCGAAAAACGTATAAAGGAAGAACTTGAACGCGGCATAGACGCGCTGCTTGCCCCCCCAGATGCCGATGATCAGGAACATCGGGATCAGACAGGCCTCGTAGAACAGATAGAACAGCACCAGATCGAGCGTGACAAACGTGCCGATCATCAGCGTTTCAAGCAACAGGAACGCGATCATGTATTCCTTGACGCGTTTCTTCACATCCCAGCTTGCCAGAATGACCAGCGGCATCATGAACGTGGTCAGCAGCACGAACAGGATCGACAACCCGTCGATGCCCACACGATATTGCAGCCCCATGATCCACTGGTAATGCTCGACAAACTGATAGTCGGTATTGGCGGGCTCAAACCCGGCCAGCAGGAACAGCGAGACAAGGAAAGTCACCGCCGTCGCCGTCAGCGCCAACCATTTGGCGTTGCGGTCCGCTGCCTCATTGCCGCCCCGTTGCACCAGCGCAAGGATCAGCGCAGCAACGGCGGGGATAAAGATGACAATAGAAAGCAGATGTTGCATCAGTTGCTCCCCCCGTTAAGCAAGACCCAGAACATCAGACCAACGATCCCGATCACCATCGCGAAAGCGTAGTGGAACAGATAACCCGATTGCATCCTATTGAGGAACCTCGTGAATGTCGGAACGATCCCCACAGCCACGCCATCAATGACGCGGTCGATAGAGCCTTCGTCCCCTTTCTTCCAGAACGTGTATCCCATCCAAAGCGCGGGGCGCACAAAGATCGCCTCGTAGAGCTCGTCGAAATACCACTTATTGAGCAGGAACCGGTGCAGCGCAGGTTGCGCCTCGGCCAGTCGTTTCGGCAGCGTGGTATCCTTGATATAGAACAGCCATGCCACGAACAGACCCAACACCATCGCCACAAAGGGCGAGACCTTGACCCAGCTCGGCGCTTCATGCGCTTTCTCGATCACAGCGTTTTCGCCGTGCATAAAGATCGCGCCTTGCGGTGCGACGCCCGGCTGAGAGAGCACCGCCGCCGACGGTCCCATCTCGGGGGAATGCGCGGCATCAGCGGTCACCTCGGCCTCGGCCTGTGCCTCGGTCATCGTGTGGCCCGCACCCTCTGCGGTGGCCGTGCCGTGACCCTCGGCCATTTGCTCGGTATGAGAGGGCAGACCGAAGAATTTCACCAGCTTGGCATGATCGCCAAAGAACACGTTATACCAGATCATCCCGGCAAAGATCGCCCCCAGCGACAGCACCATCAGCGGCACCGTCATCACCAAGGAACTTTCCTTGGCATGCTCATGCGCGTGATGATCGCCGCGCGGCTTGCCAAAGAAGGTCAGGAAGATCAGGCGCCACGAGTAGAACGAGGTAAACGCAGCCGCGATCACCAGCATCCAGAACCCGTAGCCCGAACTATCGCCCGCCCACACGCTTTCGATGATCGCGTCTTTGGACAGGAACCCGGCAAAGCCGAAATGGGTGAAGGGAAGGCCGACCCCGGTAATCGCCAGCGTGCCCGCAATCATCGCCCAGAAGGTGATCGGCACCTTCTTACGCAGACCGCCGTAGTTGCGCATGTCTTGCTCGTGATGCATCGCGGTGATGACCGAGCCTGCGGCAAGGAACAACAGCGCCTTGAAGAACGCGTGCGTCAGCAGGTGGAACATCGCAGCCGAATAGACCCCGACCCCGGCAGCGGCAAACATATAGCCCAGCTGGGACATCGTCGAATAGGCGATCACGCGCTTGATGTCGTTTTGCACCAGACCAATCGTGGCCGCGACAAAGGCCGTGGTCGCGCCGATGATCAGGATGAACTCTTTGGCATGGGGAGCGTATTCATAAAGCGGCGACATCCGGCAAACCAGAAACACCCCTGCCGTCACCATGGTCGCGGCGTGGATCAGCGCGGACACAGGCGTCGGGCCTTCCATCGCGTCAGGCAACCATGTGTGCAAGAACAGCTGCGCCGATTTGCCCATCGCCCCGACGAACAGCAAGAAACCGATCAGTTCGACAGCGTTCCATTCGGTCCACAGGAAATGCAACTGGGTCTCGGCCAGCGCGGGGGCTGCGGCGAACACCTCATCCATCTTCAGCGCGCCGGTCATGTAAAACAGCCCGAACATGCCCAGCAGGAAGCCGAAATCGCCCACGCGATTGACGATGAACGCCTTCATCGCTGCCGCATTTGCCGAGGGTTTCTTGTAATAGAACCCGATCAGCAAATAAGACGCAACGCCCACGCCTTCCCAGCCAAAGAACATCTGCAACAGGTTATCTGCCGTCACCAGCATCAACATGGTGAAGGTGAAGAACGACAGATAGGCAAAGAAGCGCGCCTTGTAATGCTCGGTGTCGGTCCAGTTCTCGTCATGGGCCATGTAGCCCCAGGAATAGAGGTGCACGAGCGAGGACACGGTGGTCACCACGATCAGCATGATCGCCGTCAGCCGGTCCATCCGGATCGACCAGCTGGTGTCAAGCTCACCGGACTGAATCCAATTCATAATGTGGATGTGATGGGTTTGCCCATCGAGTGTCAGGAACACCATCCACGACAAGGCGCAGGCCAGAAACAGCAGCCCCGTGGTGAGAACCATCGCGCCCTTCTCGCCAATCACCCGCCAGCCAAAGCCACCAAGGATCGCACCGACAAGCGGGGAAAAGAGAATAATCGTTTCCATCTGTCCCTTACCCCTTCATCACGTTGACGTCTTCAACCTCGATCGAGCCGCGGTTGCGGAAGAACACAACCAAGATCGCCAGGCCGATCGCCGCCTCTGCCGCCGCAACGGTGAGAACGAACATGGTAAAGATCTGGCCCACGAGATCGCCCAGATAGGCCGAGAAGGCCACAAGGTTGATATTGACCGCGAGCAGCATCAGCTCGATCGACATCAGGATGACGATGACATTCTTGCGGTTCACGAAGATGCCGAAAATGCCGATCACGAACAGCGCGGCCGCCACGCCCAGATAATGTTCCAAACCGATCATGCCTGTGCCCTCCGCTCGGGATTGTCTGCCTTGTTTTGCGTGCGCATCATCACAACCCCTGCCCCGGTTTCACATCCACCATTTCCATCGTCTTGGCCGGGTCGCGATGCATCTGGGCAATCACGTTCTGGCGTTTGACATTCGTGCGATGGCGCAGCGTCAGCAGGATCGCCCCGATCATTGCCACCAGCAAGATCAGCCCCGCCGTCTGGAACAGGTAGAGATATTTGTCATAAATCAGCATGCCGAGCGCTTCGGTGTTCGTCATCCCGTCGGGCATCGGCGACATCCGCAGGCTTTGCGCCATATCGGCCGTTTTCCACGCCCCGAGTGCCACGCCCAGCTGCACCAGCATGATCACCGCGACCAGCAGGCCCAGCGGCATATAGCGTGCCAGCTCTCCCTTGAGGGCCGAGAAATCAACGTCCAGCATCATCACGACGAACAGGAACAACACCGCCACCGCGCCGACATAGACGATGATCAGCAACATCGCGACGAACTCTGCCCCCAGCAGAACAAACAGCCCCGCTGCGGACAGGAAGGTCAGGATCAGCCAAAGCACCGAGTGCACGGGGTTTTTCGAGATCACCACCATAAAACCCGCAACCACTGCCACGATGGCAAAAAGGTAGAAGGCAAATGCAAACACCGTCATGCGTTCTCTCCCGCGCTGTCGCCGCCCATCTCGTTAAAGACCACCTGCGCGATCTCTAGGCCACGGCTCATGGCGGGCACCCCGCCAAACATGCTCATCTGAAAGATCACTTCTGCGATCTCCCGCTGTGTTGCCCCGGCTTCAAGCGCGTTGCGGATCGCGAGGCGCAATTGCGGCTCGCCTTGTGATCCGGTCACAACCAGCCCCGCGATGGTGACCAAAAAGCGCGTGCGCGCATCCAGCCCCTCACGGTTGAAGGTCTTGCCGAAAAACATCTCGAGCATGTCTTTGGGCATGGACGGGATGAATTTCTCAAAGGCGGAGGGCGAGAAACTTTCCAAAGCCGGATTCATCGCGCGCGCCATTTCGTGGCTTTGCTCAACCATCGCTTGAAAGAGTTTCGTGAAATCCTGGTTCATGATGCCTTACCGATAGGGCGCGTCGAGTTCGAGGTTGCGGGCGATTTCCGCCTCCCAGCGCGCGCCATTATCCAAAAGTTTCTGTTTGTCGTAGAACAGCTCTTCGCGGGTCTCGGTGGAAAATTCGAAATTCGGGCCCTCAACGATCGCATCCACCGGGCAGGCCTCTTGGCAGAAGCCGCAATAGATGCATTTCGTCATGTCGATATCGTAGCGCGTGGTGCGCCGTGATCCGTCCGCACGCGGCTCGGCATCGATCGTGATCGCTTGCGCGGGGCAGATCGCCTCGCACAGCTTGCACGCGATGCAGCGTTCCTCGCCACTGGGATAGCGGCGCAGCGCATGTTCGCCGCGGAAACGCGGGCTGAGCGGGCCTTTTTCATGCGGATAGTTCAGCGTCGGTTTGGGCGCAAAGAAATAGCGCATCCCCAGCCCGAACCCTTTGATGAAGTCCACCAGCAGGAAATATTTGGCGGCGCGGGTATAGTCGAAAGCCATCAATCAGCCCCCCATCGTCCAGCGGGCCCAGAAGTGCCCGAGGATTTCAAATTTCGCCAAGAACGCGACCAGCACGACCCATGCGCCCGAGAGCGGCAGGAACACTTTCCAGCCAATCCGCATCAGTTGGTCATAGCGGTAGCGCGGCACGATCGCCTTCACCATCGCGAACATGAAGAAGAACACGACCATCTTGCCAAACATCCACAGCGCCCCGTCGGGCAAGCCGGGAATGGGCGACAGCCAGCCGCCAAAGAACAGCAGCGTCATCAGCGCGCACATCAGCCAGATCGCGATATATTCGCCCGCCATGAACAGCAGATACGGCGTCGAGGAATATTCCACCATAAAGCCCGCAACCAGTTCGGATTCCGCTTCGGGCAGATCGAACGGCGGGCGGTTGGTTTCCGCCAGCGCCGAGATGAAGAACAGAGCCACCATCGGCAGATGGGGCAGCCAATACCAGTTGAACAGCCCGTAGCTGCCCTTCTGTGCATCAACAATTGCAGTGAAATTCATCGACCCGGTCGAGATAATCACGCCGATGATGATCAGCCCCAGCGAGACCTCATAGGAAATCATCTGCGCCGCCGAGCGCAAGCTGCCCAAGAACGGATATTTCGAGTTCGACGCCCAGCCGCCCATGATCACGCCGTAAACCTCTAGCGAGGAGACGGCGAACACAAACAGCACCGCGACGTTGATATTGGCCAGCACCCAGCCCGGCGCGAACGGGATCACCGCCCAAGCCAAAATCGCCAGAACGAAGCTAAGAAGTGGCGCAAGGAAGAACACGACCTTATCGGCCCCCGCCGGAATGACGATTTCCTTAACCACATATTTCAGCGCATCTGCGACCGATTGCAAAATGCCCCACGGCCCCACGACGTTGGGCCCGCGCCGCATCTGCACCGCCGCCCAGATCTTGCGGTCGCCATAGACCAGAAACAGCAGCGAAATCATCACAAACGCGATGATCCCAAGCCCCTGCACAAGGATAAGCACGAACGTGCCAAACGGTGTCGCCAAAAATTCAGCCATGGTTCCCCACTCTCCTCATACGCTCGGTATTCCTCGGTCCGCACAGTCGCCAACCGTCACTTCCGCGTCGATCGTCTTAAGCCCTTGCGGCAAGGCGGGCGAGATGGTGTAGACCGCATCCGCCCGCCAGATGCCACCCTCTTCGTTCACATTCGTGCGCACATGGCGCGCAAATCCATAACCGCGGATCTGGGCGTATTGTGCCGCAGCACAGCGTGCATACGCATCCGCCGCCGTGCCATCCACACCTTCGCCCGACAGCGCCACGCGAAACTCGACCAGATTGTCATCCAGAAGCCGTGTTTCGACGCCGCGATAGTCGATCTTGGGGGCATCCGCCGAGGCCTTGCCCCCCGTGGGCGTGCAGGCAGCCAGCCCGGCCAGAAGGCCGGGGGCAAGCGCTGCAATCCGGGGGAGGTTTGGCACCATCTGGGTTTACTCCGCCGCCATTGGCGATTGCGCGCGCGCCTTGGCAAGGCTCGCACATTCGCCCATCACCACCGAAGCCCGCGCAATCGGATTGCTCAGGTAAAACTCGCGAATTGCCGGGCGGAAGGTCGCCTTGCCCATATCGCGCGGCGCGATCGGGGTGACCTCGTTTTCGGGCACCTCGTCGACCTTGGCGAGATGGGGCACGGCGGCGATCAGCGCACGGCGCAGACCCGCCAGCGTATCCCAAGGTTGCTTGGCACCCAGCTGCGCCGACAGCGCGCGCAGGATCGCCCAGTTTTCCTTGGCCTCACCGGGCGGGAAGCCCGCGCGGAAAGCCAATTGCGGGCGTCCTTCGGTATTTACGAACAGCCCGTGCTCTTCGGTATAGGCGGCACCGGGCAGGATGATATCGGCGCGATTGGCCCCGCGATCCCCGTGGCTGCCCTGATAGATCACGAAGGGACCGCCTTCAGCAGCCGAAGCGATCTCGACCTCGTCGGCCCCCATGTTGTAGATCACCTGCGCGCCCTCAATCGCGGCCATCAGACCACCTTCGGTCACAGCGCCAACATCCATCGCCCCCACGCGCGACGCGGCAGTGTGCAACACCATCAGCTTGGAATTGGAGTTCTCGGCCAGCTTCATCGCATGGGCCAGAACGGCCTCGCCATCGGCTTCGCTCAGTGCGCCCTGCCCGACGATCACGACCGTGTTCTTGGCCTTGGTCTCGTCGGTGATATTGGCCCCCGACAGCCCTTCAAGAGCTGCGCGGTCGGTGCCGACATGGGTATACTCATAGGTGAGATCGCAAGCCTCGCCGATCAGCGCGACCTGCGCACCTTTCACCCAAGCCTTGCGGATGCGCGCGTTCAACACCGGGGCCTCGATGGCGGGGTTGGCACCGATGATCTGGATCATCTCGGCATTATCTAGATCGGCGATGGTCGCGTTGCCGACATAGCCATAGCGATTGCCAATCGGCAGCCGCGCGCCATCGGTGCGACATTCAACCGTGCCGCCCAGCCCCTCGATCAGGGATTTCAGCGCGAACGCCGCCTCGGTCGAGACCAGATCACCGACCAGACCGGCAACCTTTTTGCCCTTCATCGCAGCAGCCGCCGCCGTCAGGGCCTCGTCCCAGCCCGCTTTGCGCAGACGGCCGTTTTCGCGGATATAGGGCGTGTCCAAACGCTGGCGACGCAGCCCGTCCCAGACGAAACGCGTCTTGTCGGAGATCCATTCCTCGTTCACGCCGTCATGGTTGCGCGGCAGGATGCGCATCACTTCGCGCCCCTTGGTATCAACGCGAATGTTGCTGCCCACCGCATCCATCACGTCGATGGTTTCGGTTTTGGTCAGCTCCCACGGGCGGGCGGTGAAGGCGTAGGGTTTGGACACCAGCGCACCGACCGGGCAGAGATCAATGATATTGCCCTGCAAATTGCTATCGAGCGTTTCGTTCAGATACGAAGCAATTTCGCTATCTTCGCCGCGCCCCGTCTGGCCCATCTGGGTGATGCCCGCGACCTCGGTGGTGAAGCGCACGCAGCGGGTGCAGGAAATGCAGCGCGTCATGTGGGTTTCGACCAGCGGGCCGAGGTTAAGCTCGGTCGCGGCACGTTTGGGCTCGCGGTAGCGGCTAAAGTCCACCCCGTAAGCCATTGCCTGATCTTGCAAATCGCATTCGCCGCCCTGATCGCAGATCGGGCAATCCAGCGGGTGGTTGATGAGCAGAAACTCCATCACCCCCTCGCGGGCCTTCTTGACCATCGGCGAGTTCGTCTTGATCACCGGCGGCGCGCCCTCGGGACCGGGGCGCATATCCTTGACCTGCATCGCGCAGCTCGCGGCGGGCTTGGGCGGGCCGCCTACGACCTCAACCAGACACATCCGGCAGTTGCCCGCAATCGAGAGACGCTCGTGATAGCAAAAGCGCGGAATCTCGATCCCCGCCTGTTCGCAGGCCTGAATCAACGTCAGGTTCGGGTCGACCTCAACCTCTGCGCCGTCGATGATGATCTTTCTCAGGTCAGCCATGGCTATCCGTCACTTCTTGCTGGGCATGAAGGCCAATTGCCCCCACGCGGTTATTCTTTGCGCGCCCTCAGGCACAGCCTTTCGGGAAGACCCACGCGCCGTCCCGGTAATGATCGTTGATCGACGAAGCCACCGCCCCGCCACAGATTGCACTCGCTGCCCGCTTGGCCTCGGCGCCGTCGTAATTCGCAAACGGCATGGCCTGCCGCATCACGACGAGCGCGCCGCTCGCGTCATAAGCTGCGCTGTAGCCCTCGACCGCGCGCAGCGGTCCGATGCTGTCGGGGCCGACAGGCGGGGTGCAAGCTGAAAGCAGCCCGGCCGAGACCAGCGCCGCTATGCGAGCCCCCTGAGCGGACCCGATATCCATCACGCCCCGTGCCATGGTCGCGCTCATTTCCATTTGAGCACCCCCGCTACCGTGCTGCGCCGCAACCCGCCCTGATCCCACAGGATATGCGCGTGGTCGTCCTGGTTGATCTGGATCGCCACTAGCGAGGGATTGCCCTGCGGAAGCAGCGCACCGATCGCAACCTCGAATGAGCGCCCGTCGGGCTGGGTGCAGCGGAATACCACGTTCCCGGTATCACCCTTTATCGTGTATTCGATCTCGCGCCCGGTCCGCAGCGAGACCTTCCCGGTGGTGTTGAACACCTGGCACGCCGTTCCCTTCGGAAAGAACCCGAAATCGACCGTCAGCTTCGCCGGCTCGGCGGCAGCACGCCCGACGAGCGCGAGAAGGATCAGACTGGCAAGGGACAGGCGTTTCACGATCTTCATTCCGCAGCCATTGCCCCCATGCGGCCCGTCTTGCGCGCCTTGATGCGGTCTTCGATTTCTTCGCGGTAATGACGGATGAGGCCTTGGATCGGCCAAGCGGCGGCATCGCCAAGGGCGCAGATGGTGTGACCTTCGACCTGTTTGGTGACCTCGAACAGCATGTCGATCTCTTCGATCTCGGCCTCGCCGCGCACCAGACGGTCCATCACGCGCATCATCCAGCCCGTGCCTTCACGACACGGCGTGCACTGGCCGCAGCTTTCATGCTTGAAGAATTTCGACAGCCGCCAGATCGCCTTGATGATGTCGGTGTCTTTATCCATCACAATCATGCAGGCAGTGCCAAAAGACGATTTCAGCTCGCGCATGCCGTCGTAATCCATGATCGCATCTTCGCACAGATGCGCGGGCAGCACTGGGCAGGACGCCCCGCCGGGGATCACCGCCTTGAGGTTCTTCCAGCCGCCACGCACGCCGCCGCCATGTTTCTCGATCAACTCTTTCATCGAGATCGACATGCTTTCTTCGATGACGCAGGGCGTATTCACATGGCCCGACATCGCGAACAGCTTGACGCCGGTGTTGTTGGGACGGCCAAAGCCCGCATACCAATCCGCGCCCCGGCGCAGGATGGTCGGCACGACGGCGATGGATTCGACGTTGTTCACCGTGGTCGGGCAACCATACAGGCCCGCCCCCGCCGGGAATGGCGGCTTCATGCGCGGCATCCCCTTTTTGCCCTCAAGGCTTTCAAGCAGCGCGGTTTCCTCGCCACAGATATACGCGCCCGCGCCATGGCTGAGATAGACGTCGTAATCAAAGCCCGATTTGCAGGCGTTCTTACCGATCAGCCCATCTTCATAGGCCTCGTCGATGGCGCGTTGCAGCGCCTCTTTCTCGCGCACATATTCGCCGCGAATGTAGATATAGGCCGCCGCCGCGCCCATCGCGAAACCGGCGATCAGCGCGCCCTCCACCAGCGTGTGGGGATCATGGCGCATAATCTCGCGGTCTTTGCAGGTGCCGGGCTCGGATTCATCGGCATTGATCGTGAGAAACGCCGGGCGACCATCGGACTCCTTGGGCATGAAGGACCATTTCAGACCGGTCGGGAAACCCGCCCCGCCGCGCCCGCGCAGCCCCGAAGCCTTGACCTGCTCGACGATCCAATCGCGCCCCTTGGACAGGATTTCGCCCGTGCCATCCCAATGGCCACGCGCCTTTGCCCCTGCAAGTGAGCGGTCATGCATCCCGTAGATATTGGTAAAGATCCGGTCTTGATCCTTCAGCATGGTGCGTTCCTCATTTGCCGGAGCCCCGGCGCCAGATGCGCCAGACCAAAGCCAGCGCGAAGATATATGCGGCCACCGCCGCGAGATCGCCAATCAGCGCGACGCGCGCCGACCAGCCCAGTTGTTTGCCAAGGGCTTGCAAAGCGAGCCAGAGGATCGTGGCACCGGCAATGACGAAGGCCGCAAGCCGCCCTTCACGCCGATCCTTTTGTTGATCCTGACCCATTCACCCTTGCTCAGTAATCGTTCGTCTTGGCACGTTCGAGAAAGGCTTCCATGCCCTCACCGACGATAATCTTGGCCTGCGAGACCCATTTGTCGCGCGTGCACCGCCCCTTGAAACGCGGCACGTTGGTGTCGGCATAAGCGACCTCATCGGCACCCCATTTCGCGATTTGGTCGAAATGGTAAACCCCCCAGCCGTTCAGCGTTTCAGCCAGCTTCGGCCCGATGCCTTCGATCTTGGTCAGATCATCAGCGCCCGATGCGCGCGGCGCTTTCAGCCCGGTGGGTTTCTTGCCACCAACCTGCGCGCCCGTATCCGTGGCGGCAGCGCTGGCTTTGGGCGCGGCGGCTTTTGCGGCGGGCTTTGTTGCGGGTTTTGCAGCAGCCGGTTTCTTCGAAGCAGGTTTTGCGCCCACCTTCTTTGCCGCTGGTTTTGCTGCCGCTTTGGGCGCTGCAGCCGTCTTTACCGCAGGCTGACTGTCAGCCTTTGCGGGGGCGGTTGTGTCCTTGGGCGCGGGAGCCGGAGCGCTCATGACAGCGGCCGGGGTGGCGGCAGCGCTGGTCGCTGCGGGCTTGGCAGTCTCAGACGTAGCGGTCTCGGACTTGGCAGCTTCCGGCAAGGTCGCTTCCGCTTGCTTGTGGGCCGCCTCTCCCTCGGGTGATTGCGCTTTGAACGCACTCACCGGGGCCTCGATATCGGATACGGTTTCCGGGCGCGGCGGCGTTGGGGTGGCCGGGTGCGCCCCCGAGGTGGACTCAGCCTCACCGGGCGCGCCGGTGCCCGAACAAAACGCCCAGATCAGGAAAGCGCCAAACAGCAGGACGGTCAAAAGTCCCATGAAAATAGCGACATACAAAGGTTCATGCGCCACAACCACTAGGAATACCGCAACCACGAGGCCGGTAATCCCGGCCCAGATACCCGCCTTGCCGCGGCAGCCTTGCGTCTGATCTCCCATCTGTCTCTCCATCTCTCCCGTTTGCCGGGAACGCTACTATTAATTACTCGTAGATACCGTCTTTTTTGGCGCGTTTCGAAAATTCCGTTTCGCCACCACTGGCCAAGGCCTTGGCTTGTTCAACCCAGGAATCACGGCTGGCACGCCCCTTGAAGCCTTCGAGATTGGCATCAACCCATGCCAGTTCCGCCTCATTCCAGCCAGCGACCTGATCGAAATGATACACGCCCATCGAATGGAGCAGCGTTTCCAGCTTGGGGCCAACGCCCTTAATCATCTTGAGATCATCCGCCCCGCCCTCGCGCGGCGCCGTCATCATCTGGGGCTTTTCGCCCGCCGCATCAGAGGCCCCGGCGGTCGCATCGGCGCTGACACCTGCGGGTTCCGCTTTCGATTGCGGCTTGGCCCTAGAGGTGGCCTGCGCCTCATGTGTTGTCACGCCGGTCTTGTCGGCGGGCACGCCTTTGGATGGCTTGGACGCGCTGTCCTTGGCGGCTTTGCGCGCCTCATCGGCTTGCGCGGCGGTGCGCGGGCGCGGCACGCTGAGCGTCCCAATCGGGCCGCGCTGACCGCTGGATTGCCACGGCGCGCTGAGCGCCACTTCGGTGCCGTCGATGCGCTTGATCGTGTCGCCAATGCTCAGCGCCAGCGACACCGAGGCGTTGTGATTTTCGGCAGCCCCCGCAGACTCGGAGCACGAGGTCAGACCGGTGACCGGTTCAGAACTGAAACGCCCCTTCTGAGAGCCCGGCTGGGGCACCTGCCCGTTGGCCATCTCGTCGAGAATTTCCGCCAGACGCTCTTCGGTCAGGTCTTCGTAGTAATCCTTGCCGACCTGCATCATCGGGGCGTTGGAACACGCGCCCAGACATTCGACCTCTTCCCAGGAAAACTTGCCATCGGGCGAAACCTGATGCGGTTCGGGCGCGATCTTTTGCTTGCAGACCTTCATCAGATCTTCGGCGCCGCAAATCATGCAAGACGTGGTGCCGCAAATCTGGAAATGCGCCACTGACCCCACCGGAGCCATCTGGAACATGAAGTAGAAACTCGCCACTTCAAGCGCGCGCATATAGGGCATGTCCAGCATATCCGCGACGGTTTCAATCGCGGGACGGCTCAGCCAGCCCTCTTGCTCTTGGGCGCGAAACAGCAGCGGGATGATCGCACTGGCCTGACGCCCCTCGGGGAACTTGGTGATCTGAGCCTGCGCCCAAGCCAGATTGGCGGGCGTGAAAGCGAAACTCTCGGGTTGCTCAGAATACAAACGGCGCAGCATTAGCGGTCAACCTCCCCGAACACGATATCCATCGAGCCGATGATTGCAGAAACGTCAGCCAGCATATGGCCCGACGCGACATGATCCATGGATTGCAGGTGCAAATAGCCCGGCGCGCGGATTTTGGCGCGGTAGGGTTTGTTCGTGCCATCGGCCACCAGATAGACGCCAAACTCGCCCTTGGGGGCCTCGACAGCGGCGTAAACCTCGCCTGCGGGAACGTGGAACCCTTCGGTGTATAGCTTGAAATGGTGGATCAGGCTTTCCATCGAAGTTTTCATATCCGAGCGTTTCGGCGGCGTCAGCTTGCCGCGCGCCACCACATCGCCCTGCCCGTCAGGCGCGCGCAGCTTGGCGATGGCCTGCAGCATGATATTGGTCGATTCGCGCATCTCAGACATCCGGCACAGGTAGCGATCATAGCAATCGCCAGCCTTGCCCACCGGGATCTGGAAGTCGAATTCATCATAACATTCATAGGGTTGCGCACGACGCAAATCCCAAGCGAGGCCCGAACCACGCGCCATCACCCCGGAATAGCCCCATTGCAGGACCTCTTCTTCGGAGATGATCGCAATATCGACATTGCGCTGCTTGAAGATGCGGTTTTCGGTCAGCAGACCTTCGATATCATCCAGCAGTTTCGGGAAGCGGCCGCAGAATTCCTCGATATCATCCAGCAATTTCGGCGTCAGATCCTGATGCACACCGCCGGGGCGGAAATAGGCCGAGTGCAGACGCGCACCACAGGCGCGTTCGTAAAACACCATCAGCTCTTCGCGCGCCTCAAAGCCCCAAAGCGGCGGCGTCAGCGCACCGACATCCATCGCCTGTGTGGTGACGTTCAGCAGGTGGCTGAGCAGACGCCCGATCTCGCAATAAAGCACCCGGATCAGGGACCCACGGCGCGGCACAACCGTGCCCGTCAGCCGCTCAATCGCCAGACACCAAGCGTGTTCCTGATTCATCGGCGCGACATAATCGAGCCGGTCGAAATAGGGCAAGTTTTGCAGATAGGTGCGGCTTTCCATCAGCTTCTCAGTGCCGCGATGGAGCAACCCGATATGGGGGTCGGCGCGTTCAACGATCTCGCCGTCCAGCTCTAGCACCATACGCAAAACACCGTGCGCAGCAGGGTGTTGCGGGCCGAAGTTGATGTTGAAGTTACGGATACGCTGCTCGTCGGTCAGCCGATCTTTCGACCCGTCATCATAGACATTGTTGCGGATATCGCCGTCCATCATTTCGCCCCCTCACCCTTCTCGTCACCGGGAAGGATGTATTTCGCACCCTCCCAAGGCGAGAGGAAATCGAACTGCCGGTATTCCTGAGTCAGGTTTACCGGCTCATAGACAACGCGCTTGAGCACCTCGTCATAGCGCACTTCGACATAGCCCGTGGTCGGGAAGTCCTTGCGCAGCGGATGGCCGCGAAAGCCGTAATCGGTCAGGATGCGGCGCAGGTCGGGATGGCCCGAGAACAAGATGCCAAACATGTCGAACACTTCGCGCTCAAACCAGTTGGCGCAGGGGTGCAACGAGGTCAGCGAGGGCACCATCTGCTCTTCGCGCATCGCGGCTTTTACGCGGATGCGCTGGTTGCGATACATCGACAAGAAGTGCCAGACCATATCGAACCGCTCGGGGCGTTCGGGCCAATCCACTGCCGTGATGTCGATCAACGTCGAGAACAGGCAGTTTTTGTCATCGCGTAGAAACTCGGCGAAGCTGGCCGCCGATTGCACACTGATGGTGACCGTCAATTCGCCAAAGGAAACATCTGTCGAGATCACGTCATCGGGACGCTTCAACTCAATATGCGCGGCCAGTTCGTGCAGGGCTGTATTGTCCATCATCGCCTCTCCTCAGCGCACCAAAGTGCCGGTGCGGCGGATTTTGCGTTGCAGCTGAAGGATGCCGTAAAGCAGCGCCTCGGCCGTGGGCGGGCAGCCCGGCACATAAATATCGACCGGCACGATGCGATCACAGCCGCGCACCACCGAATAGGAATAGTGGTAATAGCCGCCGCCATTGGCGCAGCTGCCCATCGAGATCACATAGCGCGGCTCGGGCATCTGGTCATAGACCTTGCGCATCGCGGGCGCCATTTTATTGGTCAGCGTGCCGGCCACGATCATCACATCCGACTGACGCGGACTGGCGCGGGGGGCTGTGCCAAAGCGTTCCAGATCGTAGCGCGGCATCGAGCATTGCATCATCTCAACAGCGCAACAGGCCAGACCAAAGGTCATCCAGTGCAACGAGCCATTGCGCGCCCAGTTGATGAGATCCTCGGTCGTGGTCAGCAGGAAGCCTTTGTCCTGCAACTCGCGGTTGAGCGCATTGGTTGCAACTTCACGATCGCCGCCTGCGGTATTGGCCCCGGTCATCACGCCCATTCCAACGCCCCCTTCTTCCACTCATACGCAAACCCGACGGTCAGAACGGCCAAGAAGACCATCATTGACCAGAAACCCACCATCGAAATCTGCCCGAAAGCGACCGCCCAGGGAAACAGAAACGCGACTTCAAGGTCGAAAATGATGAATAGGATCGAGACGAGGTAAAAGCGCACATCAAACTTCATCCGCGCATCGTCAAAGGCGTTGAACCCACATTCATAAGCCGAGACTTTCTCGGGATCGGGGTTGCGCACTGCAATCACGGCGGCGGCTGCAAGCAGCACAAGCCCGAGCGCGGTCGCCATGGCGAGGAAGATAAGGATGGGAAGATATTCGCGCAGCATGTCGTGCATGGGCATGGCTCCCTTTCGACGCGACCTGATGTCGCGCAGGTTCCGGCTAGGCTGAGCAATAGCCTTGTGCCTGTGCAGGGTCAACCGATCGGGGGGCGGATTCTGCCCCGCAAACCGCTGAAATTGCGATTTAGTATACCTTTGCACACCATCGGGCGCGCCTGCCTATACGCGAACATTGGCATGTTCAAAGGCCGTATTACCTGCCCAAATAGGCGGCAAAACCTTCGACTGCACTTTATTTTATTGGCAATCCTGCGCGTGCGCCCGCCCGTGCAATCACGCTTTCCAGGCCGGATCGCGCTTTTCGAAGAACGCGCTGATTCCCTCAGCCGACTCAGCACTTTCCCAGCGGGTGACAAGCGCGGCGATCGTGGCCTCGATAACCTGTTCATCAATGCGCGGACCAAGGCTGCGCAGCAAGGCCTTGGCCTCGGCCACAGCGCCGGGCGCACAGGCAAGATAGGGCGCAACCTCAGCTTGCACGGCGGCCTCAAGGTCCTCGGGCGCCACGACCCGCGCCAAAAGCCCCAATTCGCGCGCCTCATCCGCCTCAAACAAGCGCGCAGACATGAACACGCGGCGCGCCTTCGCCTCGCCCATCCGCGCCGCCACATAAGGAGAGATCGTCGCCGGTGTCAGCCCAAGCCGCGTCTCGGTCAGCCCAAAGCGCGCGCCCTCCACCCCGATGGCGACATCGCAGACCGACATCATGCCGATCCCGCCGCCAAACGCGTTACCTTGTACCGCGCCGATCACCGGTTTCGGGCAGATGTTGAGCGCATTCAGCATCCCCGCAAGCACCCGCGCACCTGCCGCGCGCTGCTCGGCACTGGCACTGATCTGTGCCTGCATCCATTTCAGATCGCCCCCTGCGCAAAAACTGCGCCCCTTGGCAGCGAGAATCACGACGCGCACGGCTTGATCCGCGCCAAGCGACTGAATGGCTTGGGTAATCTCGCGCATCATCTGTTCAGACAGCGCGTTGTGTTTTTCTTCGCGCGCAAGCGTCAGGCGGGCGACGCCGCGTGTATCCGTCTCAACCGTAATCGTCTCAAACATCGCCCTGCCCTTTCATCGCACGCGCCAGATTGGCCGCCTCTGCCAACACATCCATGTCGAGGCCCGTGTCATAGCCCAGTTGCGCCAACCGCGCCGCCACAGCCTCGGTCGCAACATTGCCTGCCGCCCCCGGCGCATAGGGACAGCCGCCCAACCCGCCAACAGCCGCATCAAACACCCGCAAGCCCAGCGCCAGTGACGCCTCGATATTGTCCAGCGCGCGCCCGGCAGTGTCGTGGAAATGCCCGGCCAGTTTCTCTGCGGGCATTTCGTTCAAGACCGCCTTCAGCATCGCCGTAACGCTTTCAGGGCGGCCCTGCCCGATCGTGTCGCCAAGGCTAACTTCATAACAGCCCATATCGCGCAAAGATGCGACGACCCGCGCGACGTTCTCGGGCGGGGTTGGCCCGTCAAACGGGCAATCCGTCACCACAGACACATAGCCGCGTACTTTCACATTATCGACTTTCGCGGCCTCCATGACCGGGGCGAACCGCTCAAGACTTTCACTAATCGAACAATTCAGGTTTGCGCGCGAAAACCCTTCCGAGGCCGAAGCGAACACCGCCACCTCATCGGCCCCCGCCGCTTTCGCACCCTCATAGCCGCGCAGATTGGGCGTCAGCGCTGCATAAGAGACACCGGGCGCGCGGGTGATCCCGGCAAAAACTTGCGCGCTATCAGCCATTTGCGGCACCCATTTGGGCGAGACGAAGCTGCCCACCTCGATGCGGGCAAACCCGGCGCGGCTCAGGCAATCGACCAGTGCGATCTTATCCGCTAACGCAATCGCGCGCTTCTCGTTTTGCAAGCCATCGCGCGGCGCCATTTCAAAGATTTCGACCCGCTCACGCATCGGGCAGCTCGTAGAAATCTTGGGCGTAGATCGAATCGCCGCCACCCTGTTCCAGCGCTGCCTTATAGGCAGTGCGAGAGCGGATGCGTTCGCGATAGGCCGCGATATTTGGAAAGCCCTCGGCCCGCACGAAACGGAACATCGCGTCGATATTGAAGCCCAGCATGCAATCGGCCGCGCTGAAGTGCCCGATCAGCCATTCGCGCCCATCCAACTGCGCCTCCAGCGCCTGCATCGTGACGGCCAACCGCTTGGTGTCGAGCTTAATCAACGGCAGCGAGCGCGCGCTTTCGGGGCGCAGGAAGATGTGCTGAATATTGAGGTTTTGCACGATATTGGCTTGGGTCTCAGCAAAATGCACCCATTCCAGAAACTCCGACCGTTCCGGCGCGCCCACGGCGGGCGCTAGCCCCGCCTCGGGATGGGTTTCACACAGGTATTCCACAATCGCGCCGCTTTCAAAAATCGCACGGTTGTCGATCTCAAGCGCGGGCACCCGCCCCGCTGGCGAAAGCGAGCGAAATTCAGGGCTGCGCAAGCCGCCATCGGTCAGCGACCAGTTGCGCAAGCGGTATTCCAGCCCCAGTTCTTCAAGCAGCCACAGCACCCGCATCGAGCGCGAGCCGGGGACGTGATGCAGCGTGATCATTCTTCTTCCTCCAAGCGGATAAGGGCAGCCCCGGCCTCGACCTGCGCGCCCTCGACAACGAGCACCTCGGCGACCACGCCATCGCGCGCGGCCAGCATCGTGTGCTCCATCTTCATCGCCTCCATGATCGCCAGACGATCCCCCGCCGACACGTTTTGACCAGTCGTGACAAAGACCGATTTCACCAGCCCCGGCATCGGCGCCAGCGTCAGGTCCGAAGTCTCGGCGCTCGAGCCGCGCTCCAACGGGTCGGGGATGTCAAAGCGATGCGCGCCCGCCATGAAAATCGTCACCGAGGCGCGATCCATTTGCATCGACGCCCCCGTTTTTGCGCCATCGACGCGCCAGCCATCTTCGGCCAAGACGCAATCCTGCGTCACCCCGTCGATTTCAACGCTGATATGTCCCGCACCGTGCACATAAATCGCGGCGGCGGGGTCAAACATCACAGGTCGGCGTAGCGCGCCCCAAAGTGTAAACCCGCTGGCCTCGCCCTGCCACAGGCCCGCAGCGGCAATCACCGCCAAGGCCTGCGCGGCGGGCGGCACGGGCGGAGCGGCGGCCAAGCTGTCAATCTCGCGCCCGATCAAGCCGGTATCAACCTCACCACGCGCGAAACCGTCGTGACGCGCCAGACGCGCAAGGAAGGCTAGGTTCGTCACCGTGCCCGCGACCTGCGTCTGCTCCAGCGCGCGGGCCAGTTGGCCCAACGCAATCGCGCGGGTCGGGCCGTGGGTGATGATCTTGGCAATCATCGGATCATACCACGGGCTGATCACATCGCCCGCGCGCACGCCAGTATCGGCGCGGCAATCGGGGGCGAATTGCAGATGGCTGAGCGTGCCGGTCGCGGGCAGGAAACCTGCGGGCACGTCCTCGGCATAGAGGCGCGCCTCAAACGCGTGGCCGGTGATCGTAAGCTGATCTTGTGTCGCGGGAAGGGATTCTCCGCTTGCGACGCGCAACTGCCATTCGACCAGATCGACGCCGGTGATCGCCTCAGTCACAGGATGCTCGACCTGCAGGCGGGTGTTCATCTCCATGAACCAGAACCGATCCGCGCGCAGCCCATCCGAGCCATCGACGATGAACTCGACCGTGCCCGCGCCCGCATAGCCAATCGCCTCGGCAGCTCGGGTGGCCGCCTGCCCCATCGCTTCGCGCATCTCGGGTGTCATCCCGGGCGCGGGGGCCTCTTCGATGACCTTCTGGTGGCGGCGCTGCAAGGAGCAGTCGCGTTCAAACAGATGCACGGCGCGCTGGCCATCGCCAAAGACCTGCACCTCGATATGGCGCGGGCTGGTGATGTATTTCTCAATCAGGACGGCGGGATTGCCAAAAGCGGTCTGTGCCTCGCCCTGGGCCGAGGCAAGCGCGTCAGCGAAATCGCCCGCCCGTTCAACCAGCCGCATCCCCTTGCCACCGCCGCCCGCGACGGCCTTGATGAGCACGGGATAACCGATCGCCTCGGCCTGCGCTGCCAAGTGATCAGGGTCCTGATTGGCCCCCATATAGCCCGGCACAATCGGCACGCCCGCCTCTTCCATCAAGGCCTTGGCCGCGTCCTTGAGGCCCATTGCGCGGATCGCATCGGCTGAGGGGCCGATAAAGACCAGCCCCGCCGCGACAACCGCATCCACGAAATCGGGGTTTTCGGACAAGAACCCATAGCCCGGATGGATCGCCTGCGCGCCGGTTTTCAGCGCGGCGTCGATGATTACAGCACCAAGCAGGTAGCTGTCCTTGGGCGCAGGGCCGCCAATCGCCACGGCCTCATCGGCCAGCGCGACATGGGCCGCATTTGAGTCCGCCTCAGAATAGACCGCGACCGTGGCCACGCCCATCCGGCGCGCGGTGTCGATCACCCGGCAGGCGATTTCGCCGCGATTGGCGATCAGGATCTTGGAAAACATATCGGTCTCCCCGTGATAACGGCGGGGGCTCTGCCCCCGGGCCCCCGGGATATTTTCGTCAAGAGGAAGTAAGGGTCTCTTCCTTTTGAGTTAGATATCTGCGTCGAAGGCATGAAAGTTACATCCGAAACACGCCAAAGCGGGTCGGTTCGATGGGTGCGTTGAGGGCTGCCGAGAGCGACAAGGCCAGCACATCACGCGAGTTGCGCGGGTCGATGATGCCGTCATCCCAGAGCCGCGCCGAGGCATAGAGCGGGTGGGATTGGCGTTCGAACATATCGATGGTGGGGCGTTTGAACTCGGCCTCTTCCTCGGGCGACCAGGTGCCGCCGCGCCGTTCGATCCCGTCGCGTTTGACGGTGGCCAGAACGCCCGCCGCTTGGGCGCCCCCCATCACCGAGATCCGCGCATTGGGCCAAGTCCACAGGAAGCGGGGCGAATAGGCGCGCCCGGCCATGCCGTAATTGCCCGCGCCAAACGAACCACCCACCAGCATGGTGATTTTGGGCACGTTGGTTGAGGCGACAGCGGTGACCATTTTGGCGCCGTGGCGCGCGATCCCCTCGTTTTCATATTTACGACCGACCATGAAGCCGGTGATGTTTTGCAAGAACACCAGCGGGATATTGCGGCTGGAGCAAAGTTCAATGAAATGCGCAGCCTTTTGCGCGGCTTCGGAAAACAGCACGCCGTTATTGGCGATGATCCCGACGGGGCAGCCTTTGACATGGGCGAAACCGGTGACGATGGTTTCGCCAAACCGCGGCTTGAATTCGTCAAAGCGCGAGCCATCGACGAGCCGCGCGATCACCTCGCGGATATCGTAGGGCGTGCGCAGATCGGCGGGCACGACGCCAAGGATTTCCTCGGGGTCATAGGCGGGCTCTTCGGGGCTTTGCCATTGCACGGTGCTGGGCTTGGCGCGGTTGAGATGACTGACGGCGCGCCGGGCCAGTGCCAGCGCATGGGCGTCATCTTCGGCGAGGTAATCGGCCACGCCAGAGAGGCGCGTATGCACATCGCCGCCGCCCAAGTCTTCGGCGGTCACGACCTCGCCGGTCGCGGCCTTGACCAGCGGCGGGCCTGCCAGAAAGATCGTGCCTTGATCTTTGACGATGATCGTCACGTCTGACATCGCAGGCACATAGGCCCCGCCCGCCGTGCACGACCCCATCACCACCGCGATCTGCGCGATCCCCTTGGCTGACATGCGGGCCTGATTGTAGAAGATGCGCCCGAAATGGTCGCGATCGGGGAAAACCTCGTCCTGATTGGGCAGGTTCGCGCCGCCGCTATCGACGAGATAGATGCAGGGCAGATGGTTTTCCTCGGCGATCTCTTGGGCGCGCAGGTGTTTCTTGACGGTCATCGGGTAATAGGTGCCGCCTTTGACGGTCGCATCATTGGCCACGACCATCACTTCTTGGCCATGGACCTGCCCGATCCCGGCAATCACCCCGGCGCAGGGCGCGGCATCATTATAAAGCCCATGCGCCGCCGTCGCGCCGATTTCCAGAAACGGCGCGCCCGGATCAAGCAGCCCAGCGACCCGTTCGCGCGGCGCCATCTTGCCACGCGACAGGTGGCGTTCAAGCGCAGCTGCCCCGCCCCCCGCGGCGGCCCAATCGGCGGCCTCGCGGATTGTGGCGAGCGCATCCAGATGCGCGGCGCGATTGGTTTTGAACCCTTCAGAGGCGGGCAGTGCCTGCGATGCAAGCTTCATTCCATATTCCCCAGATTATGCAGTTCCAGCGCACGCTGCGCCGTTTTGTTCAGATAGCACGAGCTGGCTATCACAGTGCGGATCGAGCCATCGGCCCAGATGCTATAGACCAGCCCGCAATCGGCATCACGAAAAGCGATCCAGGTGCGTTGCGCATCCAGCAGTTGATCGGCAAGCGGCGTGCCGCCCTGTTCAAGCAACTGCGCGCGCGCGCCCTTGTATTGCGCGTTCAAGATATCGTCCCAGACCTGCGCCTCGCCTTGCAGGCAGGCCGAGATGCCCAGCGTGGTTGCGCCACCCGGCTGGGCTTGGCAGGCGTTGGCGGCATCCCCGATACAGGCGGGATGGGTGTCTTTCGCGCCATCAAAACAAGCGTGCACCGTATTGGGATCAACACTCGGATCGGCCAGCGCGGGACTGCCAAATGCAGCCATAAGCGCTGCGATCATCATCTGTTTCATTGTGGCTCTCCCTGAATATTGGCCGCGCATAGCATTGGGCGCAACGCATATTCACGCCTTGGATGCAGGCGCGCCGCAATCGTTCTGGCCCTGCGGCGCCTTGCCGCAGACGCGATCACATATAGTTGATCCAAGTCAAAGTCTTGGGCGCTGCAGCGGTGCAGGCTCTGGCGCGTAAGAGAGTAGAGAACCCTCCCATGAAACACAGTATTCTGAGTTTGCCGCTGCTGGTGGCCACGGCAATGATCGCCGCCCCCGCGTTGGCGCAACAGGCTGGCGACATCACCTTGGGCTTTGGCCTGCATGAGGTCATGCCGAAATCCGACAATGGCACGCTGACCGGCGGGTTGAACGTGGATGTTGGCAATTCTGCCCGCCCGACCTTTACCGCCGAATACTTCGTGCGCGACAATATCGGGATTGAACTGCTGGCCGCGCTGCCCTTCAAGCATTCCGTGAATATCGACGGTCTGGGCAAAGTCGGCACCGTCAAGCATCTGCCGCCCGTGCTCTCGCTGCAGTATCACTTTGCGACCGGCACCGCCCTTACGCCCTTTGTGGGCGCAGGCGTGAACTACACCGGATTTTTCAGCGAGAAGACGACCGGCGCGCTGGCTGGCGACAATCTGAAGCTGGGGGATAGCTGGGGTTTGGCGCTGCATGCGGGCTTTGACTACAAGATCTCGGAGCATGGCGCGTTGCGTACCGATATCCGCTGGATCGACATCAACAGCGACGTCAAGCTGAACGGCACCAAGATCGGCACAGTTGAGATCGACCCGGTGGTTGTGGGCGTCGCCTATATCTACAAATTCTGATTTCGGCGCAGGGGTCACACCCTGCGCTACACCACCCTTCGGCACTGCGGGGCGGAGCTTTGGCACCGCCCCTTTTTCGCCGTCCGACATGCCGCCGCCGCAATCTGCGGGGCACATCGACAGCGCGGCCAAAGGTGCGCGCATCACAGCTTCTCCATGATCTCACGGCCAATCAGCATCCGGCGGATTTCCGAGGTGCCCGCGCCGATTTCCATCAGCTTGGCATCGCGGAACAGCCGCGAGACGTTGGAGTCGCTTAAGAACCCGGCCCCGCCCAGCGCCTGCACGGCCTGATGGGCCTGCACCATCGCCTGTTCGCTGGCATAAAGCACGGTCGCGGCCGCATCGTGACGCGTGACCTGACCACGATCGCAGGCCTTGGCGACCTCGTAAGTGTAGGCGCGCGCGGTGTTCATCGCGACATACATATCGGCGATCTTGGCCTGCATGAGCTGGAAATTCCCAATCGGCTGGCCGAATTGGTGGCGCTCTTTGGCATAGGGCACGACCTCATCGAGGCAGGCCATCATGATGCCCGTGCCGATGCCCGACAGCACGACGCGTTCGTAATCAAGTCCCGACATCAGCACCTTGGTGCCTCGCCCCTCGGCGCCCAGAACATTCTCGAAGGGCACTTCGCAATCGTCAAAGAATAGCTGCGCGGTGTTTGAGCCACGCATTCCGAGCTTGTCGAAATGGGGCGAGGTGGAAAACCCTTTGAAGGTTTTCTCAACGATAAAGGCGGTGATACCCTTGGAACCCGCCTCGGGGTCGGTCTTGGCATAGACCACCAGCGTATCGGCGTCGGGACCATTGGTGATCCAGTATTTATGGCCGTTCAAAACGTAGTAGCCGTTGCGCTTTTCCGCGCGCAGCTTCATGCCCACCACGTCCGAGCCAGCGCCAGACTCGCTCATCGCGAGCGCGCCGATCTTGGCCCCCGAGATCAGATCGGGCAGGTATTTCTGCTTTTGCTCGTCCGATCCGTTGATCTTGAGCTGGTTGACGCAAAGGTTGGAATGCGCTCCGTAGCTGAGCGCGATACTGGCCGAGGCGCGCGCGATTTCCTCAGTCGCGACGACATGGGCCAGATAGCCCATTCCCGCGCCGCCATATTCCTCAGACACCGTAATGCCCAAAAGGCCCAGCGCGCCCATCTCGGACCACAGCTCATTGGGAAACGCGTTATCGAGATCGGTCTTGGCCGCGATCGGGGCCACCCGCTCTGTCGCCCAGCGCCGCACCATCTCGCGCAACGCGCCGATATCCTCGCCCAGATCAAATTCCATGGAACCTGCGAACATCGGCTTTCCTCCCATTTATTGAACGCTCGTTCATTTAAGCTCGCAAGGCGAGTCGCGTCAAGAGGGAGCGTGCGGTGAAATAATCCAAATGCAACGGTGGAAAGCGCGCGCGCCTTGGTCCACAAAGGGGCGGTGAGATCCCTGCAAGAAGGCGCGCGACATGACGCAACAGCCTATTGTTATCATCGGTGCGGGTGTGATTGGCGTGATGAGCGCGCAGGCGCTGGCCGCGCTTGGTCACCGTGTGATCGTGCTTGATCGCGAACCGGGGCCGGCGCAGCTTTGCTCGCGCGCCAATGCCGGGATCATCGCGGTGGGCGATGCGCAATCCTGGGCCGCACCCGAAGCGATCTTGACGCTGATGCGCGCAATGGCGGGGCGCGAACCCGGGGTGCGGGTCACGCGGCTCGGCGATCCTGCGTTGTGGCGTTGGGGGCTGGCGTTTTTGCGCAATTGCACCCGCGCGCGCCATGACGCCAACACCGACCGTCTGGCGCGGCTAAGCGCCTTCAGCCGCGAGACCCTGCGCGCGGTTGCGCAGGATCTGGGGCTGGAGGACCTGCTACGCCATGATGGCGGGCTTTATCTGTATAGCGATGCCGAAGATCTGGCCCATGCGGCAGGCGCACATGGCGCCAATAGCGCGCAACCGATGGACGCGCTGGATCGCGCCGCCCTGTTTGATCGCGAAGGCGCGCTGGCGCTGGCGCAAGACCGCTTTGCAGGCGCGCTGTTTTCCAAACGCGACAGTGTGGGCGACTGCCATGTCTTCACCAAAGGCGCCGCGCAAGATCTGGCCACGCGCGGATCGGTCACGTTTCGCTATGACAGCGAGGTCAGCGGGTTTGACACCGCTGACGGGCATATCCGCGCCGTGCGCCTTGGTGATGAGGTGATCACTGCGCAGCATGTCTTGCTGGCCACCGGCGTCGAGACCCCCGATCTGACCCGCCCGTTGGGGTTTGCGCCGCTGATCTACCCGGTCAAAGGCTATTCGGGCACATGGGCGCTGCGCGATCCCGCGCGGCTGCCCGCCCTGCCCTATATTGACGAGGCTGCGCATCTCGCAGTGGCGGTCTATGGCGGGCAGTTGCGCGTTACGGCATTTGCGGAATTTGCCGGGCGGGATCGCTCTTTGCCCAGCCACCGTATCGCCGTTCTGAAGGATTACGTCACGCGCAATTTCGGTTCGGCCGTCGATCTGGATCGCGTAACCTTCTGGACCGGGCTGCGCCCCACCACCCCCGCAGGCCCGCCCTATCTGGGCCGGGTGCGCCGCTATGATAATCTGTGGATCAATGCAGGTCATGGCACGCTGGGCTGGACGACCTCGGCGGGCTGTGGCGCGCTGATCGCACAGGCGATGACAGGGGACACGCCCGAGTTGCGCAATGTCTCGGCACGTGCACGCTGGCTGGACCCAATTTAGGAGACGATATGACCAAGATGATCCCCTATGAGGCCGCTGCACATCTGGACTGGCCCGGCGCGGTCGAGGCGCTGCGCTTTGGCCATACCCTGCCGCGCGCGCAGGTCGGTGATATGTTTCTGGGGCCAGCACAGGCGACACTGCTTAGCCGGGGCGCCTATATCGAGGGGCTCGGCTATGGTGTGAAATCCTTTACCGTATGCGATGGCAACGCCGCCCAAGGCCTGCCAACGGTGCAAGGCGCGATGCTGGTCTTTCGCCCCCAAACCGGCGAGCTGTCGGCGATCATCGAAAGCCGCCTCGTGACCGAGTTCAAGACGGCGGCTGATTCCGTGCTCGGCGCGAAACTGCTGGCGCGCCCGGACAGCGCGCGCTTGCTGATCATCGGCGGGGGCACGGTCGCGCGCAGCCTGATCGCCGCCTATGCCGCACTGTTTCCGGGGCTCAACGAGATCGCGATCTGGACCCGCCGGCCCGAGCAGGCGCAAGCGCTCGCCACCGAGCCAGCCCCCAAGGGCGTCACCCTGCACGCTGCCCCCGATCTGGAACGCGCCGTAGCGCGCGCCGATATCATCACCTCAGCAACAATGGCGCGCGAGCCGATCCTGCAGGGCGCGTGGGTCAAACCGGGCACCCATGTCGATCTGATCGGCGCCTATAAGGCCGATATGCGCGAGGGTGATGACGCGCTGATGGCGCGTGCGCGCCTGTTCGTGGACAGCCGCGAAACCACGCTGGGCCATATTGGCGAGCTGATGATCCCGATCGCGGCCGGGGTGATCACGCCCGAGTCGGTGCGCGGCGATCTGTATGATCTGGTGAGCGGCGCGCCCGGGCGGCAAAGCGCCGACGAGATCACGCTTTTCAAGAATGGCGGGGGCGCGCATCTCGATCTGATGATGGCGCGCTATATCGTGGCGCGCGCGGGTTAACCGCTCAGTTCATCGCGAATGATGCGCGCGATTTGGGCTGCGTCGCTTTCGCTGAAGGTCAGCGGCAGGCGCAGATCCAGCAGCGTGGCAAGCACCGCATCGGTCTTGGGCATCTCCTGCGCCTCTGCGTAGCGCCAAGAGTCATGGCGCGAGGTGAACCCCGCAGGCTCATCCGCACCGAACCATTTCAGCTCGACCCCGCGCGCAGCGCACCGCGCGACGAAATCTGCCATTCGCGCCCCATCGCGACCGGGCAAACGGAACTGGAACGACGAGCCGACATAATGCTCCGCCTGCGGGCGTTCACTCAGCGCGACACCGGGCGCGCCCGTCAGCCCCGCCTCCATCGCGCCATACAGCCGGTTCCAGCGCGCCACCCGTTCGGGCAGCTCGGCCAATTGCGGACGCAGGATCGCGGCGCGCAGGCTGTCCATACGCCCCGACACATTGGGCGTGTCATATTTCAGCGCCTCGAACACCTCTGGCGCGGGGGCGGCCAGATGGCGGGGGTACATCATATAGCTGCCCGAGAGCAGGATCATCCGCGCCGCCAGTTCGGGATCATCGGTGACGATCAGCCCGCCCTCGCCCGAGTTGATATGCTTATAGGTCTGGGTCGAATAGCATCCGATCACGCCATGGCGCCCCGAGGGCACGCCCGCCCACGAAGCCCCCATCGTATGCGCGCAATCCTCGATTACGCGCAGATCATGGGCGCGCGCGATCTCCATTAAGGCGTCCATGTCGCAAAGATGGCCGCGCATATGGCTGAGCATCAGCACACGCGCCCCGGATGCTTTGGCCTTCGCAGTCAGATCGTCAAGATCGATGGTCAGGTTCTCGGTGCTCTCGACGAAGACCGGGCGCGCGCCAAGCGCGGCAATCGCGCCGGGCACCGGGGCCAGCGTGAAAGCGTTGGTCAACACCGGCTCATTCGGGGCCACATCCAATGCACGCAAGGCACAGCCCAAGGCATAGCCGCCCGAGGCCACCGCAAGGCAATATTTCGCGCCCGTGAAGGCGGCGAATTCCTGCTCCAGCAGCGCGACCTCGCCCGGCTCATTGGGCGCGGTATTGTAGCGATGCAACCGCCCCGAACGCAGCACCGCGACAGCCGCTGCAATCGCATCCTCGGAGATCGGTTCTTGCTGGGTGAAATTGCCCTCGAAACGCTCGCTCATTGCTTACCTCTTGCGCAGCCGCGCGAACCAGATCAACGCGATCAACAAAATAGCCGAGGCCATGTAAAAGGCCATATCGGGCGTGCGGATGATCGCGCCCTCGGCCTGAAATATCCCGAAAATCTGCGTGAAGAACAGCGTGCCAAACAACATCGCGAGATTCATCACCGCCGAAATCCCACCCTGCAACGCACCCTGTTCATCCTCGGGCACGGCGCGCGACATCAGCGAGGTGAGCATCGGCTGCACCAGCCCCTCGATGCCCGTCACGCAAAGCACGAACAACACCATCGCAAGGCTGGAAGACAGCGCCAGCGCAATCAGCAGCACCACCCCCAGAAACAGCCCCACAAAGACCACCTTTGCCTCGCCAAAACGGCGCGCCAGCGGGCCCGACAAGCCGCCCTGAAAGGCCGCCGCGACCCCCCCGTAAGCGGCGAGCGTCAAGCCGACGATCCCTTCGGTCCAACCAAATTTTGCCATCCCCCAGAACGGCCAGATCGCGGGATAAATCGCCGAGGCGAACAGATACACCCCCATCACCCCCGCCATAGGCAAGACGCCGGGATAGCGCGCGAACACCTTGAGCGTGCCAAACGGATTGCAAGCGCGCCAGTTCAGCGGGCGACGGCGTTCCGGCGGCAGGCTTTCGGGCAGCACGAACAGCCCATAGATCAGGTTCAGCCCCGAAATTGCGGCGGCGACAAAGAACGGCACGCGCGGGCCCAGCTCTCCCAACAAGCCCCCCAGCGCCGGGCCCAGGATGAACCCCAACCCAAAGGCCGCGCCCATCAAACCAAAGGCGCGTGCGCGATCTTCGGGCGCGCTGACATCGGCGAGATAGGCATTGGCGATCACGTAGGACGCCCCGCACACCCCTGCAATCGCGCGCCCGACAAACAGCCAGAACAGCGTCGGCGCAAAGGCATGAAACAGGTAATCCACCCCCAGCCCCGCAATCGCGAGCAACAGCAGCGGGCGACGCCCGAACCGGTCCGACAGGTTGCCCATCAGGGGCGCAAAGGCGAATTGCGCAAGGCTGAAGATGGCAAACATCGCGCCGCCCACCTTGCTCGCCTGCGCCAGATCGACATGCCCCACCTGCACGATCAGCGAGGGCAAGACCGGAATGATCAGCCCAAAGCCGACCATATCCAAAAACACCACGATCAGAACGAACAGCGTGGCATGGCCCTGCCCAGCCGAAACAGTGCCGCCTGAAAGGGGTTCGCGGGCCATGATATCTCCAAGTTTTCGACAGGGCGCCAAGCTGAGCCGCACGCGCGTCCCTGTCAAGACGCGCTGATTATCAGGGACGTGGGTTAATTCAGGCGCCCAGCATCCGGGCGACCAGTGCGGGCAGGGTGTCGAAATGATCAAGCAGCGCCTCGGGGGAAAGACGCTCAATCGCGCGCCCCTCGGGGCCGAAGGTCACAAGGATGCACGGCACGCCCACGGCGCGCGCGGTTTCACGATCGGTGTTGGTATCACCCACCAAAAGCGAGCGCTTAACTGCCCCGCCCGCCTGACTGACCGCCGCCAGATAAGGATCAGGTGCGGGCTTGCGCACAGGTAACGTATCAGCGCCAATCAGCGCATCGAACAGGTGCGCGATGTCGAGCCGCGCCACCAATTCGCGCGCCAACCCCTCGGGTTTATTGGTGCAGATCGCCGTTGCAAAGCCCTGCCCTCGCAAGGTTTTCACCGCTTCCACCGCGCCCGGGTAAAGCTGCGTGTGACGGTCGATATTGGCCCCGTAATGCTCCAGTAGCGGCTGGTAATCGGCTTCAATGCGCGCTTCAACCTCGGCCCGCTCCAGACCCAGCCGCTCATAGCCGGCCTTCAGCATCGCGCGCCCGCCATGAAAGGCGATCAGCGCATCCTGACCCGCATCCAGCACGCCGCGATGCCCGCGCGCAACAAAACACGCATTCGCCGCCGCTATCAAATCGCCCGACGTATCGGCCAGCGTGCCATCCAGATCAAACACCACCGTGCGCATTTTGCCCCCAATCTTCGTAACACCGCGAAAGGAAGCGTGAAGTCACAGCCCTTGCGGCAAGGTGCGCAATGGGTAAAACGGGGGCGAGCAGAAGAAAAGGCACGTTTCATGGCAATTGCGCTGATCACCCTCGCGGCGGGGCAAGGCACCCGTATGATGTCTGACCTCCCCAAGGTGCTCCACCAGATCGGGCGTGCGCCGCTGCTGGCCCATGCGCTGGCCTCGGCGCGCAGCTTGGAACCGGCGCGCGTGATCGTGGTGGCCGGGCATGGTGCGGATCAGGTGGGCCGGGCTGCGGTGAAAATCGCGCCCGAGGCCGAGATCGTGCTGCAAGAGGAACAGCTTGGCACCGGTCATGCGGTGGCCCAAGCCCTGCCCGCGCTGGACGGGTTTGAGGGGCGCGTGATTGTCCTTTATGGCGACACGCCCTTCATCTCCCCCGAGACGCTGGAGCAGATGGCCGCCAGCGACGCGGCCGTGACCGTGCTGGGCTTTGAAGCGGCTGATCCGGGGCGTTACGGTCGGCTTGTAACGCAAGGCGCGATGCTAGAGCGGATCGTCGAATTCAAGGATGCGACGGATGAAGAGCGCGCGATAACGCTTTGTAACTCCGGCGTTATTGCCTGTGACGCAGCGCTGTTGGGCACGCTTGTAAGCGGCCTCAGCAACGACAATGCCTCGGGCGAATATTACCTCACCGATATCGTGGCCGCCGCGCGCGCCCAAGGGCTGTCGGCCCAAGTCGTGACCTGTGGCGAGGCCGAGACGCTGGGCATCAACACCCGCGCCGAACTCGCTCGCGCCGAGGCACAGTTTCAAGCCCGCGCCCGCGCCGAGGCGCTGGAAAATGGTGTCACCATGGTCGATCCGCAGACCGTGTATTTCGCGCTCGACACTTATCTGGGCAGCGATGTGGTGATCGGCCCGAATGTCGTCTTTGGCCCCGATGTGACTGTGGAGAGCGGCGCGCAGATCGAGGCTTTTTGTCATCTCGAAGGCTGCCATATCTCGCGCGGGGCCAGCGTGGGGCCGTTTGCGCGGCTGCGCCCCGGCGCCGAATTGGCCGAGGATGTGCATATCGGCAATTTCGTTGAGGTGAAGAACTCGGTTCTCGCCGAAGGGGTCAAGGTCGGCCACCTCACCTATCTGGGCGATGCCGATATCGGCGCGCAGACCAATATTGGCGCGGGCACAATCACCTGCAATTATGATGGCGTGATGAAGCATCGCACCACGATCGGAGCCAATGCTTTCATCGGGTCTGACACGATGTTGGTGGCCCCGGTCTCGGTGGGCGATGGCGCGCTGACGGGGTCTGGTTCGATCATCACCGAGGATGTGCCCGCCGATGCCATCGCCTTGGGCCGCGCCAAACAGGTCAACCGGCCCGGACTTGCCGCGAAACTTTTCGCCAAGCTGCGCGCGGAAAAAGCGCGCATGAAGAAAGGCTCGTAAATGTGTGGAATCGTGGGAGTTCTCGGCAGTCACGAGGTCGCGCCGCTGCTGGTAGAAAGCCTCAAGCGGCTGGAATATCGCGGCTATGACAGCGCCGGGATCGCGACCGTTAACAATGGTCATCTGGATCGCCGCCGCGCGGTCGGCAAGCTGGTGAACCTGTCCGACCTGCTGGTGCATGAGCCACTTGCAGGCAAATCGGGCATCGGCCACACCCGTTGGGCCACCCATGGCGCGCCGACCGCCACCAACGCGCATCCGCACCGTTCTGGCCCTGTCGCGGTTGTCCATAACGGCATCATCGAGAATTATCGCGCGCTGCGTGCAGAACTGGCCGAGGCCGGAATTACCCCCGAAACGCAAACCGATACGGAAACCGTGGCGCTGCTGACGCGGATGTTCATGGATCGCGGGATGGGGGCGAAAGAGGCCGCGATTGCCACGCTGGGCAAGCTGGAAGGGGCGTTTGCCCTGCTTTGGTTGTTCGACGGCGAGGACGATTTGATGATCGCCGCGCGCAAAGGCAGCCCGCTGGCGATCGGACATGGCGATGGCGAGATGTTTGTCGGCTCCGACGCGATTGCGCTGGCGCCGATGACCGACCGGATCACCTATCTCGAAGAGGGCGACTACGCGATCATCACCCGCGCCGGTGCCGAGATTTTCGACGCCGCCGGGCGGCGCGCCAATCGCGGGGAACAGCGCATTGATCTGGGCCAGACGCAGGTCGAAAAGGCCGGGTTCAAGCATTTCATGGGCAAGGAGATCGCCGAACAACCCGTCGTGCTAGCTGACGCTTTGCGACATTATCTGCCGCAAACCGGGTTGTATCTGCCCGCAGAGTTGGACTTTTCCGACATCGACCGGATCACGCTGGTCGCCTGTGGCACCGCGTTTTACGCCTGCTCGGTTGCGAAATATTGGTTCGAGGAGTTCGCGCGCATCCCCGTTGAAATCGATGTCGCGTCGGAATTTCGCTATCGCGAGCCGCCACTGTCGCAGCGCAGCCTTGCGATCTTCGTCAGCCAGTCGGGCGAGACCGCCGACACGCTGGCCGCCCTGCGCTATTGCCAAGGAAAGGTCGCCAAGACCGTCGCCGTGGTGAACGTGCCGACCTCCTCGATCGCGCGCGAATGCGATATTGCGCTGCCGATCATGGCAGGGGTTGAGGTCGGCGTGGCCTCGACCAAAGCGTTTACCGCGCAACTTCTGGTGCTCGCGGTGATGGCGCTCAAGGCCGGGCGTGACCGCGACGAACTGGACGCGCCGACGCTGGACGGCCATGCCGATGCTCTGCGCGCCCTGCCCGGGTTGATGAACACCGCGCTGGCGCTGTCCGAGCCAATCGCCATGCTCGCCGAAAGCTTGGCCGAAGCGCAGGATATCTTGTTCCTGGGGCGTGGGCCGATGTATCCGCTGGCGCTGGAAGGCGCGTTGAAACTCAAGGAAATCAGCTATATACATGCCGAAGGTTATGCGAGTGGAGAGCTGAAACACGGCCCCATTGCACTGATTGACCGAATGGTTCCGGTGATTGTCATGGCCCCCTTTGATCGGCTGTTCGACAAGACCGTCTCGAACATGCAAGAGGTCATGGCGCGTCACGGGATGGTGTTGCTGGCCTCGGATTCCAAGGGGTTGGCAGCGGCCGGTGACGGCACATGGGCGCAGCTACAACTGCCTGAAATCGCAGAACCTTTCGCGCCAATCCTGTATGCAATACCAGCGCAACTGCTGGCCTATCACACAGCAGTCGCGAAAGGAACGGATGTGGATCAACCCCGCAATCTGGCAAAATCGGTGACGGTCGAATGAGCCGCAAACGTGGCAAGCGGGGCATCGCCCGCCCCAGCGCGCAGGATTTCGCCCCTCTCCCCCCCGAAGAAGAGGCCCGCCTGCATGCCGAGGCACAGGCCTATGCCGCCTCGGACGCCGACTATGAAAGCTTTGCCGAGGCTGAGGAGGAGAGCGATCCGCTTGGCCCTCCGCCCAGCCTGGAGGACGCACTTTTTGCGCTCGAAAGCTGGCAAAACGCGGAAAAGGCAGCGGAAATGGCGGCCTATCACAAGGCCGAGCGGCGCTATCTTGGCGTTTCGACCCCTGCGATCGACGATATGGTCACGCTGTGGCGCGGGCAACTGGATGTGCCGGGTCGGGTCGAACTGGCGCGCGGATTGTGGGATAGCGACATCCACGAGGCGCGGATTGCAGCGGCGAAGTTGTTGGTGCAAGCGCGGCTGCGCCCCGATGAGGCGGCGTGGGATCTGATCGCCTCTTGGGTGGCGCAATTGGACGCTTGGGCGATTGCCGATACCGTGTGCAAAGCGGGTGAAAAACGGGTGGTGGCCGATCCGACGCGGCTGGATCAGGTCGAAAGCTGGACCCAAAGCGAGCAGATGTGGACGCGGCGCGCCGCCTTTGTGATCACGCTCCCTTGGACAAAGCTTCGCAACCCCAAACCCGACGATCTGGCCGTGCGCGAGCGCGTCTTGAGCTGGGCCGAAGCGCTGGCAGAAGATCGCGACTGGTTCATTCAAAAAGCCATTGCGTGGTGGCTGCGCGAGCTGTCCAAGAAAGACCCCGAGCGGGTGCAAGCATGGCTGCTCGCGCATGGCGAGCGGCTCAAGAGCTTTGCCCGAAAAGAGGCCGCCAAATACCTGTAATTACGACAAAAACCTGTCGCAATCGTTGACCAATAGATGGCGCGGCGCTTCGTCTTCCTCGATGTCGGAGACCCGGCCAATCGGGTCGCGAAAGATAGTGTCGGTGCGGTCGTCATTCACCGTCGAGACCTCGCCGATCAGCACATCGCCGCCCTCGCCCCAAAAGGCGTGCCAATCACCTGGGCGCAGCGTCACGCTTGCGCCCGGACGCAAGATCAAGACTTCGCCCGGCCCATAGCGGCGCGGCTGCCCGTCACACATCGCGATCCCGCCCGCCATGGCATCATAGGCCCCCTGCGCGTCTGAACCGCACAGCTCGATCGCCCTGCCCGAGATCGGTGATATCCTACCCCATCTGGGCCTCTACCACGCGTTGCGTGGGGTGGCCGGGCGCGAAACTCGGCCGGGCTCCACTAGGCAAAGGGCGGCAGGCGGAAACCAAATTCGAGGATCATCTCTTCTGCCTTAGCGGTGATCTCATTGACGCGCGAGCGTTTCATATCCCAAGGGGTCAGGCGACGCAGGCCGCGCTATGTTTTCCAGCGGCCCAATCGCGCACCGCGTGACCGAACGCCTCAAACAGCGGGCGCGAGACGGGATCATCCGCCGCCTGCCATTCGGGATGCCATTGCACCGACATCGTGAAACCGGGGGCGCCGCGCACCCAGATCGCCTCGGGCGTGCCATCTTCGGCGCGTCCCTCGACAACGATACGCGCGCCGGGCTGGCAAATCCCCTGCCCGTGCAGCGTGTTGGTTACGACCTCATCAGCGCCGAAAAGCTGGGAAAATTTGCCGCCCGGTTCCAGTATCACCTTATGACGATTGGAAAAGCCATGCGCCAAGTCGCCCTCAGGTGGCATGCGGTGGTTCATCCGGCCCGGCAATTCGCGGATCTCGGGATAAAGCGTGCCGCCCATCGCCACGTTCACCTCTTGGAAACCACGGCAAATGCCGAAAAACGGCTGACCCGTCTGCACGCAGTGGCGCACCAGTGGCAGCGTAATCGCATCGCGGGCCTGATCGAAAGTACCGTGCTTTTCGGTCGCTTCCTCGCCATATTCAGAAGGATGCACATTGGGCCGCCCGCCCGTTAGCAAGAAGCCATCACAGACCTCGCACAGTTCCTCAATCGAGAAATATTCAGGGTCAGCAGGGATCAATAGCGGAATGCAATCAGAGACTTGGCTGATCGCTTGCGAGTTCAGCTGCCCGCCCTCATGGACGGGATAGCGATCGCCCACAAGGCCGCGATTTCCGATGATGCCGACGACTGGTCTGGTCATAACGCCCCCTTTTGAGCCAAAACTAGGGGCAGGCGCGCGTCGAGAAAAGACGAAAAATGCGCAAGGGGCTGTGCGCAGGCTCGCAACCCGCGCCAGATCGCGGCTCAGGCGGCCAGATCGTGACGCAAAATCGCGGCTTCCGAGGATTTCAGCGCGCGCCTTGCATAGGCACCATAACTGAGCGGGTTATCCGCGACCTCGGGGACAATTTCGCTCAGGCCCGCACGCTGATCGGGCGCGATCATTTCCAGCGCGGTCGAGGCAGGATGGAAACTTTCGGTCTCCAAGCCATTGGCCCAAAGCACTTCGTGGCGATCCAGCAGAAGGTGAATATAGTGCAACTCAGGCATGCCGCCTTCAAATCGGATCGAGCGGCCATTGACCAAATCGCAGGCCCGCACCAGAACCTCATCCTCGGCAAAAAGCGCGCGCGCTGAGGGGCCGCGCAGCAACATCCGGTGCTGTGGCGACACCAGCAGGTCGGCATCGGGACGATCCAGCCCCAGCGCCCCGCCCGCGATCCGCACCGGACGCAGATGCGGCATCGCATGAAGGCGCGCGCCCGAAATCCGGCGCTGCCCAATCCAGCGGATCGCTTGGGCGCCGTCATCGCGCGTGGCCACCGCATCGCCGGGGCGCAATGCCTCGACGGGGCGACGGCCATCAGGCGTGTTGATCAGCGTGCCGGGCGTGAAACAGATCACCCCGGCAGGACCGTTGCGCGCCGCTTTGGGCCGCAAATCCAGCGCGCGATCCACGACCCAAAGATCGCTGTCAGCGGGCGGAATGCGCCCCGAGAACATCAACAAACGCGCACCAGTATCGGACAATTCGATCAGCGTCACGACATAGGCGTGATAGCCATCAGTGACAGTAAAGCTTTGATTTGGGCTGTCTTGGTCTTCGGACAGATCGATCGGCAAGCGGCGTGCGCCCAGCGCATCGCCCAGCAAACGACGCACCACTTTGGCGGCCCGCGCCCGGCGCAGATCATCGCCCAACGCATCGCGCAAAATCAGCAAATCATTGGGGCCATCGACGCGCAGCGCCTCGCCACTCCAGCGCCAATTGGCCCCCACCGTCACGATATCGGGTGCCGGCGACGGCGTGCCGTCGATTTCCGTCTGCGCCCATGAAATGACGAACGTGCCTTGATAGCGCGCCTTGTTCATCTGCCTCGTCTCGTCCACCGGGGCCTGTTTTTCGGCCCTCATTTACTGCTCAATAAACGCTAACACATAGGAATCGCGAACGAAATACTTTTCCTTACGCCTTGGTATGGTTCAATCAAGAATTGCACTCTGACCCGCAACGCCCCTGTTCACGCGGGCCGATGCCGCACTCGCTGCGCGCTGCGTGATCCAGCGGTGATCAGCCCGAGCTTCACCGAAACTTGCGCAAGCGTGACCTTGTCATAGCGCCCCAACGTCCAGATTTGATGATAGAATGTCGCAACCAGCGAATATCTGGGATGCGCGGGCGAGGCGTCGATCAGAGCAGCAGGACAACGCATAGTTTGCGGGCTGTACGCAACCAAACCGGAAAGGAAGACCCATGACAAAATTAACGCAGGTTTTTGCAGCCAGCGCCTTGGCACTCGTCGCAGCCTCTCCGGTTTTAGCCAAAAATGGCCAGCCTGGCGAAATGATGGCCAGCCCAAGCAGTGGCGGGCAAAACGGGGCGGATCCATCCTATTTCATGCCCGCTGATCCGCATCTGAGTCTGTTTGATCAGACGCGCGTACAGCAGATCACCGGGAAGACAGCCGATCTGAGCGATCTTGGCTATGTCAAAGTGGCAGCACTTGAGAACGCGCTCGTCCATCCCTTTAATGCACCCACGCGCGCCCGTTTGATTTCGCAATCTCTGAGCAGCGCGATCTGAGCGCCAAGGCAAAAGCGGCCAGCGCAAACGGGCCACTTTATAACGCTATTTGCGCGATTGTATATTTGACAAACTCACACAGCGGATGAAACCTTAAAATCTATTTCAAGGAGACGCGAGCATGTCAGAAGATTTAGTTTCAGCAACATGTGGAAAGTGTGGAGAGCCGCTAACTATTGACCTGAACGATGCTCCGGACGATGATGACATCATTATGTGCAATAACTGTGGGGCCGAAATCGGAACTCTTGGAGCAATCAGAAAGGCCATGATAGCCAAGGGGAAAGCTGAGATCGAGAAGATCACAATGAAAGCATTCGGCAAGAAACCGACTTGGCGACAGTGATATCCACGGGGTTCGGACCTAGGGTCCGAACGACTGGCCCAGAATATTGCGAAGACTGTCGATATTTTAGATCCTGGGCATCATAGTTTTCCTTTGAATTTCACTCACGTTGTGAAGGCCCCGGCGACCGCGCGCCGGGGCTGCCTTTCACAGCTGACGGGTCGAGAAATACCAATCCACCGTGTGGTAACCTTCACCGGCCCGCGCCAGTGCCGCTTCGGGCGTGGCAGGCGTCGGCACGATCACCGCATCACCGGGCTTCCAGTTTTCCGGCATCGCGCATTTGTTCTCATCGGCGGTTTGCAGCGCCACCAGCAGGCGGTGAATCTCATCAATCGAGCGCCCCGCGACCATCGGGTAATAGATCATCGCACGCAGCACGCCTTGCGGGTCGATGATAAAGGTCGCACGCACCGCCGAGGTGTCAGACGCGCCGGGCTGGATCATCCCGTAATCGCGCGCCACGGTCATCGAGAGGTCAGCAATGATCGGGAACTTGATCTCGGTGCCGAATTTCTCCTTGATGTTGAGCATCCAGGCGATGTGCGAGTAGTGGCTGTCAATCGAGAGCCCCAGAAGCGCGGTGTTGCGGGCCGTGAAATCATCTTGTTTCTTGGCGAAGGCGATGAATTCGGTGGTGCAAACGGGCGTGAAATCAGCCGGGTGCGAGAACAGGATCAGCCATTGGCCCTTATAGGCGTCGAGCGTTTGCTGGCCATGGGTGCTGGGCGCGTCAAAGCTGGGGGCCGGGGCGTTGAGCTGGGGCATCTGCGGGGCTTGGATCGTGTCGGTCATCTGTTTCTCCATCAAGGTCTTGGTTGCGATGAGAGAGATTTATCGACTGGTTATTGATAAATGAAATTGATTATAAATATCGCAGTTATAGAGTGAGTGAATATGAATCCTGTCATCACCCTGCGCCAGATGCGCTTTCTGACCGCGATGGCCGATACGCTGAATTTCTCGCGTGCGGCAGAGATGTGTTTCGTCACGCAGCCCACACTCAGCACGGGCTTGCGTGAGCTGGAAGAACGCCTTGGCGTGCAACTGGCCGAGCGCACGAAACGCTCGGTCATCCTGACGCCGGTCGGGGTTGAGATTGCAGAACGTGCCCGCGCCGTTCTGCTGGCGACGCAAGAGATAGAGGAACTCGCCGCCGCGCAATCCGCGCCCGAGGGGGGAGAGTTGCGCCTGGGCACGATCCCCACAATCGGACCGTTCCTGATCCCGCGCGCCCTACCCGATATTCGCGCGCGTTTCCCCGATCTTCGCCTTCTCTTGCGCGAGGAGATGACCGAAAGCCTGATCGCGGGGCTCAGCGCGGGGCGACTGGATCTGATTTTGTTCGCCCTGCCCTTTGACACTCAAGGAATCGCGGTGATGGAGCTATTCGAGGATGGCTATCACCTTGCCGCTCCGCCGGGCAGTCTTGGCCCCGCACCCGTGGGCGGAGATCAGTTGCAGGGGGCCAAGCTGATGCTGCTGGAAAAGGGCCATTGCCTGCAACGCCACGCGCTTTCGGCCTTTCCAGATCGCGATATCGCGCAGGATGACAGCTTTTCCGCGACCTCGCTGACCACCCTGATTTCGATGGTCAGCGAGGGGCTCGGGATCACGCTGCTGCCCGATCTGGCGCTGGATGCAGGCGTGGCGCGTGGCCAAGATCTGGCGATTGCGCCGCTGCCCGATGCCTGCCCGCGCCGGGTGGTTCTCGGCTGGCGCACAAGCACGGCGCGCGCAGATCTGTTCCGAGGCTTGGGGCAGATCCTGATCGACACTCATCAGCGCATGAAAGCGGGCTGACCCCTAACGTCCCTGGATCGGATGCGAATAGCTCAGACCGGGATGAGCCGCTAGGCTCCAGACTCATTGATTTTCAAAGCCAGAAGATGACTGTTGCGGCGAGTGCGACAACGGACAGGAAGACCTTCGGGCATCTGTCGTAACGGGTTGCCACGCGGCGCCAATCCTTGAGCCTGCCGAACATGATCTCGATGCGGTTGCGCCGCTTGTAGCGGCGCTTGTCGTATTTGACGGGCGTGCCACGGGATTTCCGGCCGGGGATGCAGGGGTTGATGCCCTTGTCCTGCAAGGCTTCACGATACCTGTCGGCGTCGTAGCCTCGATCGGCCAGCAGCCAGTCGGCCTTGGGCAAGCTGCTCAGCAATGCCGCCGCTCCGGTGTAGTCACTGACCTGACCGGCGGTCATGAAGAACTTGATCGGGCGGCCTCTGGCGTCGGTGACGGTGTGCAGTTTCGTATTCATGCCACCCTTCGTTCGCCCGATCAGCCTGCCACGCCCCCCTTTTTCAACCGCAGGCTGGAGGCCGTGCGGTGCCCCTTGAGGTAGGTCGCGTCAATCATGATCGTCGTCGGCTCCGCCCCCTCCGCCGCCAGTCCTTCAAAGATCCTGGCGAACACCCCCATGTCGCTCCAGCGCTTCCATCGGTTGTAGAGGGTCTTCGGCGGACCATACTCCGGAGGCGCATCTGACTATCGCAACCCGTTGCGATTGATGAAGATTATCCCACTCAAGACGCGCCCCCTCTCGGCGATACAACGCATCGCCTGCCGGGCAACGGATCATCGACCCTCGGCTTGCCATGGCTCTTGGGAAAGAAAGACTGAAGCCGCGCCAACTGCTCGTCGGTCAGCCAGAAAATATTGCTCATCATGCCCCCCATCAGTTCGGGAGCGTGAATCACACAGGCAAGGAGACGACAAGCTGATTAATGGGTCCAGACCCTAGCCCACAAAAGCCTTTTCGACGACATAGTCGCCGGGGGCGGAATTTGCGCCCTCGACAAAGCCGCGCGCCTGTAAAATCTCGGCCATGCCCTTATTCAACCCGACCGAGCCGCAAATCATCACGCGGTCCGTTTCGGGCGCAAGCTCGGGTAGATCCAGTGCTTTCGCCAACCGCCCCTCCCTGATCCAGTCGGTGATGCGGCCCTGATGGCGGCTGGCCTCGCGCGTGGTGGTCTGATGCACGCGCAAGCCGCGCGCCGCCTGCTCTGCCACCAGCGGGTCGTGCAACAGATCGCGCGTTAACTGCTGGCCATAGGCCAAATCAGCGACATCGCGACAGCTATGGGTCAACACCACCGTTTCATACTGCGCCCAGGTCTCGGGATCGCGCAGCAAGCTGGCAAAGGGCGCAATGCCAGTGCCCGTGGCCACCAGATACAGCCGCTTGGCCGGGCGCAACGCATCCAGCACCAGCGTGCCCACCGGCTTGGGCCGCACGATCACGCTATCGCCGGGCTGGACATATTGCAGGCGGCTCGTCAGCGGCCCATCGGGAACCTTGATCGAATAGAACTCCAGCGTGTCATCCCAATTGGGCGAGGCAATCGAATAGGCCCGCAAGAGCGGTTTTCCGGTCTCCCCCATCAGCCCGATCATCACGAACTCGCCCGAGCGAAACCGCAGACTGCGCGGGCGCTTCACCCGAAAGGAAAACAGCCGATCCGTCCAATGGGTGACCGCCAGCACGGGATGGGCGTCGGGATGGGCGACGCTGGCGGCGGGCGCACAAGCGGTGGATTGATAGGTCATTCAGGCCTCACAGGTCAAAAACCTGGTCGCGATAGCCGCGCCCCATGGGAACGGCGCGCCACTGCGCCTCGGGTTGGCGCTTTGCCATCGCATCGGGCAGTTCGATATCGTCAAAGCCTGCACGCAAAGCGGCGCGGAGCTGGTCCACCAAAAGCGGCCCGCTGGCGCGCAAATGGCCGCCAAACCCCGACCGCCGGATCAACGCCGCCAACGAAAACCCGCGCCCATCGGCGAAACTGTCAAACCCGATTTCAATCATCGAGGCCGTCTCGATCTGGGCAGCCAGCGCGGTCACATCCGCCTCTGGCCCCAGACGCAGCGCCGCTCCGGGGCGGTGATCTTGCGGCGTGCGCCGCGCAACACCGGCAAACAGATCTGGCACGAAGCCGTCTTTTGAAACGATCTGGCTCATCCCGCTTTCCTTCTGATGATGCGCCCGTCTGGCGCAAAATGAATACCGCATTCCTCGCGCGACTCATCCGCCCAGCGCCCCGCGCGCGCATCTTCGCCAAAGGCGGGCTGAGTGCAGGGCGCGCACCCGATTGAGGGGTAGCCCTGCGCCACCAGCGGGTGGCGGGGCAGATCATGGGCGCGCAGGTGATCTGACAGGTCCTGCGCGCTCCAGCTTGCCAAGGGATTGACCCGCAAGCGGCCCGCATGATCGGCCTCAAACAGCGGCATCTGCGTGCGCTGCCCGGTCTGAAACCGTTTGCGCCCGGTGATCGAGCCGTCGAACTCTGCCAGCGCGCATTCCAGCGGCGCCACCTTGCGCAACTGACAGCAGGCTTTCGTGTCGCGCCTGTGCAGATCGTCGGGCACATCTGGATCAGGCACCAACAAGCGCACATCGCGCAGCCCCAGATGGGCCGAAAGATCGCGCTGATATTGCAAAGTCTCGGCAAACAGCATCTGCGTTTCCAGCATCAAGACCGGCACGTCGCGGTCGATCTGCGCCAGCAGGTGCAACAGCACCGCCGAGTCCGCCCCAAAGGACGACACCAGCGCAATGCGCCCCGGCAGCGCGCTCAATGCAGCGCGCAAAATCTCGTCGGCCGGGGCCTGCGCAAAGCGCTCGTTCAGACGTGCCGCCTCTGGCACGACCGCTTGCGCGCGCGAGACGTTCAATTCACGCAGCGGCTGCATCACGTTCTCCATATAAAGCGGCCTTGAACGGCGCGAGGCCGACCCGGCGATAGGTCTGCAAGAAACTCTCGTCCGTGGTCTCACGCGCCGCGAGATAGGCGTGGATCAGGCGCTCGACGGCGGGCACGACCTCATCATAGGCAAAGCCCGGACCGGTGCGATCGCCCAAAGCAGCGTCTTCGGTGCCATCGCCGCCAAGGGTCAGCTGGTAGTTCTCCACCCCCGCCCGATCGAGCCCGAGAATGCCGATATGGCCAACATGGTGATGCCCGCAGGCGTTGATGCAGCCCGAGATTTTGATCTTGAGCGGCCCAATGTCATGCTGCGCGTCGATATCGCCAAACAGCGTCGAAATCTGCTGCGCAATCGGGATCGAGCGCGCGGTGGCAAGCGCGCAATAATCCAGCCCCGGGCAGGCGATGATATCAGAGACCTGCCCGACATTGGCCGTCGCCAGTCCTGCCTGCGCCAGTGCCTCATAGACCGCGCCCAGATCGTTGTAATGAATATGGGGCAGGATGACGTTTTGCTCATGGCTGATGCGCAGCTCGTCATAGCCAAACTGCTCGGCCAGATTAGCCAGCACGCGCATCTGTGCCGCCGTGACATCGCCCGGCGTGCCGCCAATCGGCTTGGTCGAGACGGTGACACTGACATGATCGGCGCGTTTATGGGGGTGCAGGTTCGTATCAAGGAACGACCGGAACGCCGGGCCGGGCGAAAACGGCACTACCGGATCGTCACGAAACGCGGGCGGGGCAAAGCCCTTGGCGATCTGCGCGATCACTTCAGGAGACACATCCCCGAGCAGGCGACGCCCCGTGGCGAACTCCGCCTCGATCATCGCGCGCAGCTCCTCAAGCCCGGTTTCGTGCACCAAAATCTTGATGCGCGCCTTATACTTATTGTCGCGCCGCCCGCCGAGGTTATAGACGCGCAAGATCGCCTCAAGATAGGCCAGCAGGTCGCGCTTGGGCAGCCAATCACGCACTTCCTTGCCGATAAACGGCGTGCGCCCCAGCCCCCCGCCAATCACCACCTGATAGCCGATCTCGCCATCACGCTCACGCAGCCGCAGCCCGATATCGTGAAAGGCGATCACGGCGCGGTCCTGCTCAGATGCCGTGACCGCCACCTTGAACTTGCGTGGCAGATAGGCGAATTCGGGATGATCGGTGGACCATTGCCGGATCAGTTCGGCAGTGATGCGCGGGTCTTCGACCTCGCCTGCCGCAGCGCCTGCAAAATGATCGGCCGTGACGTTGCGAATGCAATTCCCCGAGGTCTGGATCGCATGCATCCCCACCTCGGCCAGCGCCTCGAGCATATCGGGCACATCGCTGAGACGCGGCCAGTTGAACTGGATGTTCTGGCGGGTTGTGAAATGGCCATAGCCGCGATCCCAGCGCTCGGAAATGTCGGCCAGCGCGCGCATCTGCGCCCCGCTCAGCGTGCCATAAGGGATCGCCACGCGCAGCATATAGGCGTGCAATTGCAGATATAGACCGTTCATCAGGCGCAGCGGCTTGAACTCATCCTCGCTTAGCGAGCCGTCCAGCCGACGCGCCACTTGACCCCGGAATTCCGCCACACGGGCGCGCAGGAAATCGCGGTCGAATTCGGAATAGGCATACATTACGAAACCTCGTGCAGCTGGGGGTGGGTCTTGTGACCGCGCACCCGGTAAATTTCGCGAAAATGGGTGGGGTACGGGCCAGCGGACGTGATCGCGACTTCCGCCAGATAGAGGCTGACCGCGCGGGCGTCTTCGGCCCCCGCTTGCGCCAGCGCCAGAAGCGCCTGCGCGGCCTCGGGCGTCTCGGCCACCTGCGCTTTGGTGATGGAACGACACCAACCGGTGCCGGTGAACCAAATCGCATCGCCCTCAATCAGATGGTTTGCGCACACGACCTGCGCCGGGATCGCGCGCGCCATTACAACGCCTCCCGAAGGGCTGCGGAGATGCCGGTGCGCGGCGCAATCCCCAGCAGCAACACCGCCGGGCCATTCACATCCGCCAACGCATCGGCCAACCCGATCAGATCGCTGGAAATGATGCGCTCATCCGCACGCGAGACGTTTTCCACTACGCTCACCGGCGTGTCAGCCGCCGCGCCATGCATCATCAGACGCCCGGTCAAAAACCGCGCCGCGCGCTTGCCCATATAGATCGCGGCCACAGCGCCGGGGCGCGCCAGATCGCGCCAGTCCTGCTCGGCAAAGCCCTTGGCGTCATGGCCCGTCACGATGCGCAGCCCCGCATTGCGCCCGCGCTGCGTCAGGCTCAGACCCAAGCCCGCCACCGCCGCCGACGCCGCCGTAATACCCGGCGTCACGTCATAGGCGACACCTGCGCCGTCCAATGCCGCGACCTCTTCATCCAAACGCCCAAACACCGCCGGATCGCCCGTTTTCAGCCGCACCACGCGCGCTTCAGCGCCATGTCGGACCAGCAAATCGTTGATATCACCCTGATCCCACGAGGGTCCGAACCCGGTCTTGCCCACGTCGATCAACAGTGCATCGGGGCGCGTCAGATCGAGAATTTCCTGCGTCACCAGCCGGTCATGGATCACCACATCTGCCGCGCCAATCAGCCCGAGCGCGCGCAGAGTCAGCAGCTCGGGATCACCCGGCCCCGCGCCCACGAAATGCACATGCGGGCAACCGGAGTCGCGCTTGTCCCCAGTCGTCGAGGGGGCGGAAATTGGGAAATGGCGCATCGGCTGGCTCCTGTTTACTTAAGGAACAAACAGGACATTGTTCCAAATTTGACAATATGAACCCTTGCCTAAATGGAATTTGTTTTGTTTACACAGATCAAATCAGAGTTTCGTTCACCTATTGAGGGAAGAACAGAATGTCAGACATCGACAATGATGACCGCGCCATCCTGATCGAGCTGCAACGCGATGCGACCCTGTCGCTTGAACGAATCGCGCAGCGCGTGAACCTTGCGAAAACCACCGTCTGGAACCGCATTCAGAAGCTGGTGCAAAACGGCACGATCCTGCGTCAGGCCGCGATCCTTGATCCGCGTAAAGTGGGGCTGCGCGAGACGTTTTTCGTCTCGATCCGCACCGGTCAGCATGAGAGCGATTGGCTGGAGCGGTTCAAGGCCGTGATCGAGGATATGCCCGAGATCACCGAGGCGCATCGCCTCGCGGGAACGCTTGACTATCTGCTCAAGGTGCAGGTGGCTTCAACCGAGGAATTTGATCGGTTCTACAAAGACTTGGTCGCGCGCATCCCGATTCACGACGTGTCCTCCAGCCTGTCGATGGAGCGCATGAAACACAGCCTTGAATTGCCGCTATAGGGCGCGCCGCCTGCGGCTCTGGCGCTCGCGCTGAAATCTGACATGCTGGCGCCAAATTCTTGGGAGGACCACATGACCATCACCCCGTTCAGCTTTACCACCGTGTCCGAAATTCACGTGCAATGGGAGGGCAGCGCGCGGTTGGGCGAATTGCTGGCCGAGCGCTTTGACGCGCGCAATCTGCTGCTGGTCACCGATCGCGGCTTGATCGAGGCCGGGTTGATCGCGCCGGTTCAGGCCGCGTTGACGCAAGCGGGCTTTGGCGTGACGCTGTTTGACGACGTCGTGGCCGATCCGCCCGAGGCCGTGGTGCGCGCCTGCGCAGAGATGGCGCGATCTGAGAAAATTGATATTGTTCTTGGGCTTGGCGGCGGATCTTCACTTGATATTGCCAAGCTGGTGGCGGTGATGATCGGCTCGGATCAAGACCTGTCCACGATGTATGGCATTGGCAATGTGGCGGGCGCGCGCGTGCCGCTGGCGCTGGTGCCAACCACTGCTGGCACCGGCTCCGAAGTCACCAACATCTCGATCATCACCACCGGGGAGACCACGAAAATGGGGGTCGTCTCGCGCCAGCTTTACGCCGATTTCGTGCTGCTTGATGCCAGTCTGACGGTCGGGCTGCCGCAGGTCCACACTGCCGCCACGGGCATCGACGCGATGGTCCACGCGATTGAGGCCTATACCTCGAAACACAAGAAAAACCCGCTGTCGGATGCGCTGGCGCGCGAGGCTTTGCGGCTGCTCGGCGCCAACCTCATCACGGCCTGTCAGGACGGCACCAACCGCGCCGCGCGCGAGGCGATGTTGCTGGGGGCCACGCTGGCCGGACAGGCGTTTTCCAACGCCCCCGTGGCCGCCGTGCATGCGCTAGCCTATCCGCTGGGCGGGCATTACCACCTCCCCCACGGGCTGACCAATGCGCTGATGCTGGGCCCGGTCCTGCGCTATAACGCCACCGCTGCCGCGCCGCTTTATGGCGAATTGGCCGATGTGATGGGGGTGGCGGGCAGCGGCGATGCACAGGCACGCTCTGAAGCCTTCGTGCGCCATATCGAGGCGCTGATGGATGCCAGCGGCGCACCGCGTCGCCTGCGCGATGTGGGCGTGACCGATAACAGCCTGTCGATGCTGGCGCGCGATGCGATGAAGCAAACCCGGCTGCTGGTGAACAACCCCGTCGAGGTCACCGAGGACGACGCGCTATCGCTTTACCGTGAGGCGTTCTGAGGCGCTTGACCTTGGCCCGTCACGGTGCAGGTTATGCGCCAAGACTCAGTATCAGGAGACCAAAATGAGCCACAGCGACCTTGACCCGAAATCCCTTGAAAAGCTGGCGCAGGTCGCCGTGCATGTCGGGCTGAACCTGCAACCGGGTCAGGAGCTGGTGCTGACCGCGCCCGCCGCCGCCCTGCCCTTGGTGCGCATGATCGCCGCCGAAGCCTATCGCGCGGGTGCAAGCCTTGTGACCCCGATCCTGAGCGATGAGGAAATCACGCTGGCGCGCTATCGTCACGCCAATGATGCGAGCTTCGACACCGCCCCCGGCTGGCTGTATGAGGGCATGGCCAAAGCTTACGCGGGCAACGCCGCGCGCATGGCGATTGTGGGCGATGACCCGATGATGCTGGCCGATCAAGACCCCGAGAAAGCCGCCCGCGCAGGCAAGGCCAATTCGATTGCCTATAAACCCGCGCTGGAGAAAATCTCGAATTTTGAGATCAACTGGTCGATTGTCAGCTTTCCGACCGCCGCTTGGGCCGCGCGGGTGTTCCCCGATCTGCCCCAAGACGAGGCCGTGGGCAAGCTGGCCGAGGCGATCTTTGCCGCCTCGCGCGTCGATCAAGCCGATCCGGTCGCCGCATGGGAGGCTCATAACGGCGAGTTGCGCAAACGCTCAAGCTGGCTCAATTCCGAACGCTTCTCGGCGCTGCATTTCACCGGGCCGGGCACCGATCTGACGGTCGGGCTGGCGGATAATCACGAATGGCATGGCGGCGCGTCTGAGGCCAAGAACGGCGTGACCTGCAACCCCAACATCCCGACGGAAGAGGTCTTCACCACCCCCCATGCCGCGCGCGTCGACGGCGTGGTGCGCGCCTCCAAACCGCTGTCCCATCAAGGTAGCCTGATCGAGAATATCGAGATGCGGTTCGAGGGCGGTCGCGCAGTTGAAGCCCGCGCCAGCCGGGGCCAGGAAGTGCTGCAAAAGCTGATCGCCACCGATGAGGGCGCCTGTCGTCTGGGTGAGGTCGCGCTGGTGCCGCATGGCTCGCCGATCTCGCAATCGGGGCTGCTGTTTTACAACACGCTTTATGATGAAAACGCCGCCTGCCATATCGCGATGGGGCAATGCTATTCGAAATGTTTCCTCAATGGCGGCGAACTAAGCACCGGCGAGATCGCGGCCAAGGGCGGCAATTCCAGCCTGATCCATGTCGATTGGATGATCGGCGGGCCGGAAACCGATGTCGATGGCATCCGCGCCGATGGCAGCCGCGTGGCGATCTTCCGCAAGGGCGAATGGGCGCAGTAACGCGCCCCTAGCCTTTGGCGGGAAAGACGAAACAGCGGTCGCGGCGCAGCATCAGCCACATCACCGTGCCGGGCTTGGGCAGAAACACATTGGGGACCGAGGCTTTCAGGATCTGCCCGGTCTCCATGCGAAACTCGACCAAGCTTTCGCGCCCCAGATAGCGCGCGCGCTCGACCGTGGCGCGCGCCGGGGTGCCGTCTTGCGCCGTCGGGTTGGGGCCACGCCCGGCGCGGTCGAAATCGATCTTGAGATGCTGCGGGCGGATCACGATGTCGATCCCCGTGCCGTCGGGATGCCCCGGCGCAAGGAAATCGCCAAACGGCGTGGAAGCCAACGCGCCCTGCACCCGACTTTCGATGACGTTGATATCGGAAAAGAACGCTGCCGCCTGACGATCCACCGGCGCGTTATACAGGTTATAGGGCGCGCCGCGCTGCACGATCTTGCCGCCCCGCATCAGCAGGATTTCATCGGCCATGCGCATCGCCTCATGGGGCTCATGGGTGACCAGCAACACCGCTGTGCCCTCGTCTTTCAGCAGCGCCAAGGTCTCGTCGCGGATATCGTCACGCAAACGCTCATCCAGTCCCGAAAACGGCTCATCCATCAGCAGGATACGCGGGCGCGGAGCCAGCGCGCGGGCCAAGGCAACGCGCTGTTGCTCGCCCCCGGACAGCGCATGGGGGTAGCTGTCGCGATGGCGTCCCATATGCACCCGCGCAAGCAATTCATCGACCCGCGCCCGTGTTTCGGCCTTTGGCCCAGACAGCCCAAAGGCGACATTCTGCGCCACCGTCAGATGCGGAAACAGCGCGAAATCCTGAAACATCAAGCCGATCTCGCGCCGTTCGGGAGGGACGTGACGGACCGCGTCGCTGATCAGCGCACCATTAACGAAGATCTCGCCGCTGTCCTGCATATCCACCCCGGCGATCAGGCGCAAAGTCGTGGATTTGCCGCAGCCCGAGGGGCCCAGCAGGCAGGTCACTTGCCCCTCAGGGATCGCGAAAGAAATGTCATCCACCACCACCTGCTCGTCAAAGCGGCGCTTCAGCGAACGCACTTCAAGGCGGGGTGGGGTCGTGGGGGGCGGCATCGCTAATCCTACAAAATCACTAAGGATTTATCGAAATAGCAGCGCCGCCCCGCTTGCGCAAGCGCACCTAGATCGAGATGTTGTTCTGACCGCCATCCAGCATGATGTTTTGGCCCACGATGAAGCCCGCTTTTTGCGAACACAGGAAGGCGCACATCGCCCCAAAATCCCCGGCATCGCCGTAGCGCCCCGCCGGGATCGTCGTGATCCGCTTGGCGCGCGCGGCCTCGGGCGAAATCCCTTGGGCCTTGGACACACCACCATCCAAAGACGTCGCGCGGTCGGTATCGTGGATACCGGGCAGCATGTTGTTGATGATCACACCTTTTGGTGCGACCTGACGCGCAGTGCCCGCCACAAACCCCGTCAGCCCCGAGCGCGCGGCATTGGACAGACCCAGCGCGGGAATGGGCGCGCGCACGGATTGTGAAGTGATATTGACCACCCGGCCCCAGCCGCGCGCCATCATCCCTGGCATCAACGCCTGCATCATCGCAATGGGGGCCAGCATATTGGCATCGAGCGCGGCGATGAAATCGTCACGATCCCAGTCGCTCCACAGCCCCGGAGGCGGCCCGCCCGCATTGCTCACGAGGATATCGACCTCGCCCGCTGCCGCCAGAACCTTGGCGCGCCCCGCGGGCGTGGTGATATCAGCGGCCACGGGGGTCACGCTCACGCCATATTTCGCGGCGATCTCGGCGGCGGCGGTCTCTAACGCCTCGGCCCCCCGCGCATTGAGCACCAAATCGACCCCTGCCTCGGCCAGCGCCTCGGCGCAGCCCCGTCCCAAACCTTTTGATCCCGCACAGACCACTGCGCGCTTGCCCCGAATGCCCAAATCCATCGCGTTCTCCCAAGATGATCGCAGTCTCGCTGCTTTTGCGCAGAGTTAACGCGCAATGCGCGCCTTGCAAGGGGCTGATCTTATTGCCACTGGCGCGTCAATTGCTTGACCCGGCGGGGCGCAGGCGAGTAATCGGTCATGAGGCCGCACCCCGAGCGGCCCAACGGAGGCCCCCTTGTCGCACATCAGCCAAAGCGTTCATGTCTTTGACGCCCATAATCTTTGGGTGACGTCGGGCGCTAATCAGGGCGATGCGCTCGACATTGCCGGGCTATGCGAGCCGGGCGACATCTATCAGCTGGATCGCGACGCGACCCCGCGGCTTTTGGTCGTGGGCTGGGACGCTGCGGGCGAGCAGATCGTGGCCCCCGGATCCGAGATCGGTGCGCCGGGCGATGCGATCAGCCTGCTGGCCCGCCATGTGATGATGGCCCCCGATGGCGACAGCGTCGATATTTTGCTGATCCGTCACGATGCCAGCGACACGCATTTCGCGCTGCCGCTTTCGCCAATTGCGCCGCGTCAGGAATATACCCTGCTTGAGGCCTCGGCCGATCCGGGCGAAGCGCGGCTGGCGGATCTGGTCTGCGTGGCCTTCACCACGGGCACGATGATCACGTTGGCCGGGGGGGCGCAAAAACCCATCGAGCAGCTCAAGGCGGGGGATCGGGTGCTCACGCGCGACAGCGGCCCGCAGCCCGTAGCCCTCGTCGCCAAGGCGCGGATGCGCGCGCTGGGGTCGTTCGCGCCGGTCGTGATTTCAGCCGGAATTCTGGGCAATGAGGGCGATCTGGTCGTCTCGCCCCATCACAGGCTGTTTCTGTATCGGCGCGGCGCGCAAAAGCTGGGCGAGACCTCGGAACTGCTGGTGCAGGCCAAGTATCTGGTGGATGACGAAAACGTCTGGCGGCGCGAGGGCGGCTATGTCGATTATTACGCGCTGGTCTTTGAACGCCACGAAATCATCTATGCCGAGGGCATCCCCGCCGAAAGCCTGATGGTCAGCGAGGCGACCCTGTCGGTTCTGCCCGATGAATTGCGCGCCGAAATCTCGGCCCGCCTGCCCGATCTCAAACACCGCCCGCATTTTGGCACCGAGGCCACGCGCGATCTGCTGGATCAGCTTGGTCGCGACAAGATTTTCCGCAAGCGCGGGGAGTGAGGGGGGGATTGGTTTTGGTGCTGGGGACGGGTGGGTTTGAATCCGTAGTGCAAGATTTTCGTTTCGCCGCGAATGGCAAGAGTGGTTATCGCCTGGGTCGACGCCCCTTCAAAGAGGCGTTGTCGAGCCTACGAGTTGACGTCAGGCCGGCATCCAGTCAACGTCGGGCGGTCTTTCTGCACATTGATCAGGTCATCAGTCACATCTAGGCAGTAGACCAGATCGCGCATCCGTTCGGCGACTTCACGGAAATAGCCGGGCCGGGTGGCGGGGTCTTCCGGGAAATAGAGCCGCGCCTTGAGACGGATACCATCGTCGGGCGGATAAGTCGCGTAAACCACGCAGAGGCTCATCTTTTCGCGCAGGTTATCTGGGTAGCAACTTGCGAAGAAACCAGCGGCGGAAAACTCAGGCATATATTGCAGACCGTTGGGGGGGCGTGTCGGATCGTCGAGTGGGGCGGGGGAACCAAAGATTCGGTAGCCGGGCAAGTAATAATGCGGGTTGAGCCGATCTCCTCTAAGGAGGACATAGTCGCGAGGTTCCTCGCGCACAAATTCCGACGCCGGACGCAAAGCAAGCTCGACATGGATGACCGTGTCCTTGAGCACTGGGTCTGCTTCTATGATCTTTTCGATCCACTTGATCCGCCGCGGCGCGAAGAAGGGCGGGTCTACGCTCATAGTCTTGGGCACTTTGCCGAGCCAAAAGGTTCGCGTCGAAAGCTTTACCGTCTGCGGGGGTTGCGCGATCACCGGGAAGCCGGCCATAAATCCGCAAAATACGAGCGTTGAGAAACGGCCAAACATCCAAATTTCCTAAAATTTGCTCAGAACCTTTAGTAGCAATCTTTAGCATCACTTCGCTTGCGCGTCACTTCATTGCGGCTCCTCCTGCAAAATGAACTGCCCGGATTTGCCATTTATTGCGGTCATTCATGCATCCTTCCCTAGGGGAGCGTCGTCCCACATTGCCACCGCTCATGACTTCCCCCCCCGGCTTAACCGCCTCTCTCGCAAAACCATCCCCCCCATTGCCCGATTGCAAGGCGCGCGCGGGCAGGATAAACGCGGGGCCATGACAAATCGCCCCGCCCTGCCCCCCGAAATCGCCCGCCGCCGGACCTTTGCGATCATCTCGCACCCCGATGCCGGCAAGACGACGCTAACTGAAAAGTTCCTGCTGTTTGGCGGGGCTATTCAGATGGCCGGCCAAGTGCGCGCCAAGGGTGAGGCGCGGCGCACGCGCTCTGACTTCATGAAGATGGAACAGGATCGCGGGATCTCGGTCTCGGCCTCGGCGATGAGCTTTGAGTATCGCGAGTTCCGCTACAATCTGGTGGACACGCCCGGTCACAGCGATTTTTCCGAAGATACCTATCGCACGCTCACGGCCGTGGACGCCGCGATCATGGTAATCGACGGGGCCAAAGGCGTGGAATCCCAGACCCGCAAACTGTTCGAGGTCTGCCGGTTGCGCGACCTGCCGATCTTGACCTTTTGCAACAAAATGGACCGCGAAAGCCGCGATACCTTCGAAATTATTGACGAAATTCAAGAAAACCTCGCGATTGACGTGGCCCCGGCAAGTTGGCCCATCGGAGTCGGTCGCGAATTTATCGGCGCCTATGATCTGATCCATGACCGGCTGGAAATCATGGACCGGGCCGATCGTAACAAGGTGGCAGAAAGTGTCGCGATCTCGGGACTGGATGATCCGAAACTGGAAACCCATGTGCCCGCCGATCTGCTCGCCAAGCTGCGCGAAGAGGTCGAGATGGCGCGCGAATTGCTGCCCGCGTTTGATCGTCAGTCCTTCCTTGAAGGGCATATGACGCCGATCTGGTTTGGCTCGGCGATCAACAGTTTCGGCGTCAAGGAATTGATGGACGGGATTGGCGAATACGGCCCCGAACCGCTGGTGCAAAAAGCGACCGAGCGCGACGTTGCCCCCGAAGAACCCAAAGTCACCGGTTTTGTCTTCAAGGTTCAGGCCAATATGGACCCGAAGCACCGCGACCGCGTGGCCTTCGTGCGCCTCGTTTCGGGTCATTTCACGCGGGGCATGAAGCTGACCCATGTGCGCACCAAGAAACCGATGAGCGTATCAAACCCGGTTCTGTTTCTGGCCGCCGACCGCGAGCTGGCCGAAGAGGCTTGGGGCGGCGACATCATGGGCATTCCCAACCACGGCCAGCTACGCATTGGCGACGCGCTGACCGAGGGCGAGGTGCTGCATTTCACCGGCATTCCCAGCTTCGCGCCCGAATTGCTGCAATCGGTGCGCGCAACCGACCCGATGAAGGGCAAGCATCTGGAAAAGGCGCTGATGCAATTCGCCGAGGAAGGCGCGGCCAAGGTGTTCAAACCCGCGATTGGTTCTGGCTTTATCGTGGGCGTCGTCGGCGCGCTGCAATTCGAAGTGCTGGCCAGCCGGATCGAGTTGGAATACGGCATCCCCGTGCGTTTTGAAGCCAGCCAATTCACCTCTGCGCGCTGGGTGCAGGGCGACAAGGCGGCGGTTGAGAAACTGGTGAATGCCAACAAGCAGCATATCAGTTATGATCACGATGGAGACGTGGTATTCCTCACTCGTCTGCAATGGGACATCGACCGGGTGGCGCGGGATTACGAGGGCGTCACATTGTCAGCCACCAAGGAGATGATGCAGTGAACCCTCTGCCCCTCGAACTGGTTTCCGTGCTGTGCAAGGCCGCCGATGCGCCCGAAGATGTGCATTCGGTCGAGGCGCTTGTGGCGCTGTGGCTGGCCGATAACCGCGATGAACCCGAGGGCGAATATTTCCCGTGGTCGGTGCTGTGCGTGTTTGAGCTGCGCGAGCATCCGGATGTGCTTTGGGCGTTCATCCGTCAGGCGCTCGCGGGGTGCAAGACGATCTGGCAGGTGGTGATGCTTTCTGCGGGTCCGCTAGAGGATTTGATCACAGATCACGGCGCGGATTTCATTGACAAGATCGAACGCGAGGCCCGCCATTCGGCGCGTTTTGCCTATGCGCTGACGGGCGTTTGGCCCGCAGATGAGGCCGACCCCGCCCTTTGGGCACGCATCGAGACGGCGCGCGCGGGCGCAATGCCAACGGGGCTGGATATGGGCGGGCCGCTGCCGGCGCGCTGATCCTTAGCCAAACAGGATCAGATGCGAGCGTGCAATCGCCCAGATCACCGCCAGCCCGAACAGCGCAAAGCCGATCATCGACCAGACCACTTGGCGCGCGATCAGGCCGGGCAATTTGCCCTTGAGGCTTGGGATGTTTGCGAAGGGCTGCAATAGCCCCGCCCCCAGCCCCATCGCTGTTGCGAAAAACAGCGGCACATAAAGGACATAGCCGAAATACCCATATTCCGGCTTGAGGATGCAGAACGGGCAATGGTGGTTCGGATCTTCATAGATATAGAGCGAAATCGTCGCGACAATCGCAGTCAACCCCGCCACAAACAGCGCCCCCGAAGCCAGCGCATAGATCCAATAGCCTCGCTTGCGCAGCACCGCTTGGGCCCCGCTGCCCGCCACCGCCAGCGCGATGACGCTCAGCCAGACCAGTGCCGTGCCCTCACCGATCGAAGCCATGTGATTGGCCAGCCCCGGATTATTGGGCGTGAACAGTTTGGTGCAGCAGGACGTGATCACATCGGTATGCAGGTTGAGGAAATAGGCCAGCTCGGTCGCGCCATCGGCAAGGATCAGCGGCGCAATCGCCAGAAGGGCTGCGTATTTCACTTTTGTCAGCGGAAAATCCCGCCCCAACCGATCGGCGTGATCCAAAATCAGCCAGAGCGTTGCGGCGAAAAACACCCCGATCTTCAGATAAAGCGCGGGAAAGCCGTAAGCGTTCACATTCAGCGTGCCCACCGCACACATCGCGCCCACAAACAGCGAGGCCATCCGGTCGGCGTTGAACACAAACAGCAACAGCGCCGCGAGTTCCGCCAGCATCACCGCGCCAAACAGGGTCGAGACCAGCTCGGTCATGCGTTCCATGCGCAGCTGCGCGCGGCTCATATTGGCCATGTCCCAGCGCGCGAGCACGCGGATCGCGAAGGCCCCACTCCAGAGCGCAACCAGCGCCGCGAGACCCGCCACCATCAGCAGCGCAAGGATCGGAGGCTGAAAGATCATGCGCCATCCTCACCCAAAACGCCCTCAGCCAGTTCACCCTCAACGATGCTCCCGTCACGCAGGGTGACGATGCGGTCTACGCCCTCGGCCTCCCAGATGCGCGGGTCGTGACTGGTGAGAATAACGGTGCGCCCGGCTGCGCGTTCTTCGGCGAGGATGGCGAGAAATTTCTCGGCCAAGGCCGTGTCGAGATTGGCGGTCGGCTCATCAGCAATCAGGATCGGCGGGTCGTTGATCAACGCGCGCGCAATCGCGGTGCGCTGCGCCTCACCGCCCGACAGGTGTTCAATCGGCATGGCGGCCTTATCGGCCAGCCCCAGCGCCTCAAGCCGCGCCATCGCCTTGTAGCGCGTCTGAGCGTAATCCGCACCAAGCGGCACCGTGGGCAGCATCACGTTTTCCAGCGCCGTCAATCCGCGCACAAGGTTAAAGCGTTGAAACACAAAGCCGAATGTGGTGCGCCGCAGCTCGGTCAAAAAGCGTTCGGGCAGCCCCGACACCAGCTCGCCATCGATGCTGACCCGCCCCGAGGTCGGGCGCGCCATACAGGCGAGGATCGACAAAAGCGTGGTCTTGCCCGACCCCGAAGGCCCGCGCAGCACGCTCATCGCGCCGCGCGCCAGCGTCAGATTGATCTCTTGCAGGGCCGCGAATTCATTGGGGCGGCCCTCATTATACAGTTTGGTAACCGCGTTCAGGGTAATCATCTTGCCGCTCCTATCGCATGACCGCATCGGGATCACCCGAGGCAGTGCGCCAGACCGGCACCACGGTCGCGGCCATGTAGGGCACGACCGTCAGCAAGGCCAGCGTCATCAGTTGCACCCCGTCGATATGCGGAGCCAGCGCGAAATCAGGATAAATCACCGCCCAACCGCGCAGCACGGGCGCGAACAGCACGCCATCGAACAGGAACACATGCGCAAACCCCGCGACCGTGCCGATCAGGAACGCGCCCAGCGAGACCAGCCCGCCCTCCCACATCTTCATCGCGATCACGTCGCGCGTGTCCCAGCCCACGGCTTTCAAAATGCCGATCTCGCGCGCCTCTTCCGCCGACAGGCCCGAGGCCTTTTCAGCCGCGAAAATCGCGAAGGCCAGCAGCCCTGCGCCCGCCAGCACCACCAGCAGCCCCTCGCGCCAGTCGAACAGCTTTTGATAGGTGCGTTCGATATCGGCGCGGGTGACAAAGCGCATTTGCGGCAAGGCGTTAGAGGCTTTGGTCACGATAGTCGCGACCTCATTCTGGTTGCGCACGGTGGCGACCACATCGGTGTACAGCCCTTCGGGAATGTCAAAAAACGCACGGAAATCTTGCGGGTTCATCAACACCAGATCCGCCGTCATCAGCGCCGAGTCGCGACTGAAGGTGCGATCCACGTCAAAGCGTTTCAGATCGCCCTCATAGCGCGAGAGGAACAGCGGCGCGCCCTCCCATGCCAGACCGCGCGCACGCGGCACGCCCTCGCCCACCGCGACATAGCCCACGGGCGGGATCAGCGCGGGATCGTCGGGCACCATAACGGTGTAATTCGCGCCATTAATGCGGTCGTAATAATAGCCCCACAGCCGCCCCTTGGCCGAGGTCACGCCGCGAAACCCCGCGATCGTATCCACCACATCGCCGGGGATCAGATCCTGGCGCCCCATGATCAGCTTTTGCACAACGATTTCAGGCGCATCGCGCAGCACAACCGTCGTTTCATGGCGCAAGGCGGCGGCGAAAAACATCGCCGAGGACAGCGCGAATACCACCAGCGAAAAGATCGCAACCAGCGCGATATTCTTACCCTTGCGGCGCGACAGGGCGGCCAGCGTATAATCGGCCAGCGCGCGCTGGCGTCGGGCCCAGGTCATCATTGGCCGCGCTCCTTGGGTTGAAAGATTAGCCAGCCCTCGCCGGGCAGCCGAGGCACGGGCATGATGGAGCCCGATGGGAAGTGGTCAAAGGCCATCGGATGGTCCTGAAACGGGGTGTTGAGATCGGCCAGCGACGGGTGGCGGGTGTAGCGCGCCTCGGTAAACAGCGCGATGTCCGTCAAGCCAAGATCGGCCACCAACCCGGCTTCGCGATCAAGGCGCGCGCGGGTCGCGGGGCCCGCGAAAGCGACGAAATACAGCTCGAACAGCAGCGCCGCGCCGAGCACGCCAAAGCCAACAAAGACCGGGCCAGAGCGGCGGCGCGGCATGTTCATATCGCCCCGCCCGCGTCGAGCACCACAAGCATATCGGGCGTCACATCGCCGAACGCGACCTCTTTCTTGCCCTTGTGATCCTTGGTGAAATCATCGGCATCGGCCCGGTTCATCAGCGGGATCAGCTCATGCCCCATCGGGCCAAGCACATCCGAGCCAAGCACGTAGATCGCGTCATGCGCGTCGATCAGCTTAAGCCCGTAATATTCGGTCACGCCCATGCCAACGATCTGATCGGCGGTACGTCCACGGGCGTATTTCTCCATATCCTGCAAGTATTTGAAGAAATCCTTGGGGCCATCAAAATGATCGGCATGGCCATCGGCAAACAGCACCGTGGTGATCCATTCGGGGTATTTCGCCACGAACATGCCGCAGACCGGGCAGGTATCTTGCGGCCCGGGCGGGGGCAGGTCGACCAGCGGCGCATCCGCGCGCGCAGGCACAACTCCCAGACCCAGCGCCGCCGTAATCGCGGCAAACTGGCCCAAAACGGCGCGGCGCGAGGGCCGGGTTTCATCGCAGGACTGACACATGAGATGTCCTTTCAGCAAAGGAAGCTTGCGCGCGCCCGGCGCGATACCGGGCGCGCATCAGGGCTTAGTGACCCGCGCGCGCGCGCCGCTCGGCACGGCGTTTGCGAATGCGGATCGTGTCCTGCGCCATGCCGTTATAGGCATCCACCAGCGCGGTATCGAAATCGGCCAGCTTGGCATCGGGGCCAGCGGCGGCCTCGGCCTGCGCCTTATCGGCATAGGCGTATTTCGACACGGCCGTCATCGTGCCGGGTCGGGCGGGGTCGATCACATAGGTCATCGCGGCGCTATCGACGAGCGGCTTGACCTCGCCTGGGGCCCCGGCGTCGCCTGCATAGATCACCTTCGGCACGCGATCGAGGTTCAGCGCCAAGCTGATCGCCGCGCAATGCAGCGAGCACGTGCCATCCACCGCGTCGTCTTCGTAGACGATCAGGTGGCGGGTCTGGCTGAACATCTTGCGCATCATCCCGCAATAGGGGCAGCGGGGATATTTCTCGAACTCATTGGTCAGCGGGTCAGTGTCGGTTTTCAGAAACCGCGCCAGCCCGTTTTCATCGGTCCAAGCCATCGGCGATTGCGGCATCGTCATTTCCGCATTTGCGCTTTGGGTGGCGGCCAGCAGCATCCCGGTAGAAGTAGTGATCAGAAAGTCACGACGTTTCATGGTGTTATCCTGTGAACTTAAGGCGCGCGCGGCGACAGGCCGGCGACACGAAAATAGTGAAAATGGGCAAGAGTCGCGCGGGCCTGATTGCGGCGTTTTCACGCGCGCAGAGGGCCATCGCGAAGGGATCGCGTCACAGGATTGGGGGCGCGCGGATCGGTCGAAGGGTGCGTGCAAGCAGGATTCGCGCCGGGGGTGCGGGCAAAACTACCCGCGCGGGTACGATCAACTGCGCTTGAAAAATCGGCATCGCCATCGCGGGAGGGGCATCAAAACCACACACACTGGCGCTGGTGCAAACCGAACATTGCCCCCCGTCATGGCCGGGATGGGCGGGCGCATTGGGCACGGTGCGCCCATCGGGCGTCATCAGAATGATGCCCTCGCCGGTGCAGATCTGCAAAAGGCCCAGGCGCGCTCCTGCGGGGGCACGCCCCATCTCGGCGGCTGCGGCGGCACCGATGTGATCGGCGTAAAACAGCACCTGAACGCACATCGCAAACAGCGCGAAAACATGCACCCAAAGCGTGCGCCGCAAACGCGCAAACCGACCCCGCAAATGCGGGACGATCACATCACCATCCGGCTTTGTGCTTAGCGTGCAGGCGGCTGTCGCATTACGTCCCATGCCCGATTGATAGAGCCGGCTTCCAGCGCAATCAAGCGTTTGTGACACCATGTGAGCGCGACATAATGCTCAGCAAGCGCGAAGAGATCGCTTTTCGCCTTCGTGTCCGCGTGCATAAAATTTACGCAAGACGATCCATATGGGGGCACGCCGCCAGAATTTCGGGTCCGGCCACCACGCTTGCGCCGCGCGCGATTGACGTCGCAGACCAAAAAGTTTCACCACTTGATCAAATCTCTGCAATACTGCGTGAATACCCGAAACAGGAGACCTGAGTCATGGCTGCCAAGACCCGCTTCAATGCCCCCTCGCGCCGCACATTTCTTCAAACAAGCCTTGCCGGAGCCGCGCTTTACGGGGCGATGCCGGGGCGGGGTTTTGCGCAAGATGCCAAGCCGCTAAAAGTGGCGGGCATCTACACCGTCCCGGTCGAGCAACAATGGGTCAGCCGCATCCACCTTGCCGCATTGGCCGCGCAAGATCGCGGCGATGTCAGCTACACCTATTCCGAAAACACCGCCAATACCGATTACCCACGCGTCATGCGCGAATACGCCGAGGGCGGCTATGACCTGATCGTGGGCGAGATTTTCGGCGTCGAGCAAGAGGCCCGCGAGGTCGCAGCCGACTATCCCGATGTGGCCTTCCTGCTGGGCTCATCGTTCAAACCAGACCCGGCAATCGGCAATCTGTCGGTGTTTGACAACTACATTCAAGACGCCTCGTATCTGTCTGGAATCATTGCCGGAGCAATGTCGAAAGCGGGCAATATCGGGATGGTCGGCGGCTTTCCGATCCCCGAGGTGAACCGCCTGATGCATGCCTTCATGGCGGGCGCGCGCGAGATGAACCCGAATATCACCTTTCAGGTCGCCTTCATCGGGTCGTGGTTCGATCCGCCCAAGGCCAAGGAAACCGCCTATGCAATGATCGAGAACGGTGCTGATATGATGTATGCGGAACGCTTTGGCGTATCCGACGCGGCCAAGGAAAAGGGGGTTTTGGCCATCGGAAATGTCATCGACACCCAGACCGATTATCCCGATACGGTCGTCGCCTCGGCGCTGTGGCATTTCGAGCCAACCTTGGATCACGCGATTGAGCAAATCCGCGCGGGCAGTTTCAGCGCCGCCGATTACGGCATGTATTCCTTTATGAAAGAGGGCGGTTGTTCGCTGGCCCCGTTCGGCACGTTTGAAGGCAAGATCCCGCAAGCGGCACTCGATAAGGTCACTGCGCAAACCGCGGCGATCAAGGACGGTACGTTCACCGTTGAAATCAACGACGCCGAACCCAAGTCCGCCTGAACATGACCGCGAGCGATCAGGCGCAGCAACCCGTGCTGCGCCTTAGCAATATCACCAAACGCTTTGGGGCTTTGTGCGCCAATGACGATGTCAGCTTTTCGCTGGGCCGTGGCGAGGTGATCGCGCTGCTGGGCGAAAACGGCGCGGGCAAAACCACGCTGATGAACATCCTCTTTGGCCAATATAGCGCGGATGCGGGCGAGGTTGAGGTGTTTGGCAAGCGCCTCGCGCCGGGCAATCCGCGCGCGGCTCTCGATGCGGGCGTGGGGATGGTGCATCAGCATTTCACGCTCGCGGGCAATCTGACGGTGTGGGAAAATATCGTGCTGGGAACGCAGGCGCTGACAGCCCCGCGCCTACGCGCCCGCGCGGCCAAGGCCCGGATTGCCGATCTGTCAAAACGCTTTCATCTCGCCGTCGATCCCGATGCCAAGGTCGGCCAGCTTTCGGTGGGCGAACGCCAGCGCGTCGAGATTCTCAAGGCGCTCTATCGCGACGCGCGCATCCTGATTCTGGATGAGCCGACCGCCGTTCTGACCCCGCAGGAAAGTGACGCGCTGTTTGCCACCCTGCGCGAGGCAATCGAGCTGGGGCTGTCGGTCGTGTTCATCTCGCATAAGCTGCATGAGGTGATGGCGATTTCGCATCGCGTTCTGGTGCTGCGTCATGGTCGCCTTGTGGCCGAGCGCGCGACCGCTGACACCTCGCGCGAGGAACTGGCCGCGCTGATGGTGGGCGGCGCGGTTTCGGCGCCCAAGATCGCCCCAATGCCCCCCGGCCCCGCGCTGATGCGTCTAAGTGGCGTTTCCAGCAAGGGCGAGGGCCACGCGCCGGGGTTGCAATCGGTGACGCTGACGCTGCATGGCGGGCAGATCACCGGGCTTGCAGGCGTGTCGGGCAATGGTCAGGGCGCGCTGTCAGACCTGATTTCGGGGCTGGCGATGCCCAGCGCGGGTCAGTTGGAAATTGCGGGCGACGCGATCACCGACTGGTCGCCGCGCCGCGCCCTTGCCCGCGGCATCGGGCGCATTCCCGAAGATCGCCACCACACTGGCACAATCGCCGATTTCGACCTGACCGAGAATGCCGTCCTGGAAACCTATGCCAGCGATTTTGCCCGCCATGGCTGGCTGGATTGGGCCGCCGCGCGCGCACATGCCAAGGCGCTGATCCAGACCTATGACGTGCGATGCCCCGGCCCTGACACCGCCATTCGCCTGCTCTCGGGGGGCAATATGCAAAAGCTGATCTTGGGCCGCGTGCTGGAAACCAGACCACGCATCATTTTGGCCAATCAACCCGTGCGCGGCCTTGATATCGGCGCGCTGAACTATGTGCATACCCGCTTGGCTGAGGCGCGCGAACAGGGCGCTGCGGTGCTGCTGATCTCCGAGGATCTCGATGAGATCATGACGCTGTCGGATGTGATCCATGTAATCTCGCAAGGCCGCCTCAGCCCCGCTTTCGCGCGCGGCACGATGGCCCCCGAGGCGCTGGGGCGTTGGATGGCGGGCGATGGCTTTCCCGAGGTGGCCCATGCGTCTTGAACCGATCGCCAATCCCGGCCTTATGCGCCGTCTTGCCCCGCCCGCGCTGGCGATTGCGGGCAGTTTTCTGGTGGCCAGCCTGCTGGCGCTGATCGCGGGGGGCAATCCGTTTGCAGTGTTTGGCGCGATCCTCAAAGGCGCGGCGGGCAGCAAATTCGCGCTGCTCGAAACGCTCAACCGCGCGACACCGCTGATCTTTACCGGGCTGGCCGTGGCCGTCGCCTTTCGCGCGCGGCTGTGGAATATCGGGGCGGAGGCGCAGCTTTACGCGGGCGCGGTGGTGACGGTGATGCTGGGCACCGGGGCGCTGCACTGGCCCAGCCTGCCGCTGCTGGTGGTGATCGGTGTGGCGTCGATGCTCGCGGGCGCGCTGCTGTTGCTGATCCCGGCGCTGCTGAAAACCCGCTTTGGCGTTGATGAGGTCGTCACCACGCTGTTGTTCAACTTCATCTTTTTGCTGTTCGTGTCCTACCTGCTCGAAGGGCCGCTGAAAGACCCGATGGGGATGGGCTGGCCGAAATCGGCGCGTCTGATCTCCGAGGCCCGCCTGCCCCGCATCATCGAGGGTTTGCGACTGCATTGGGGGTTTGTGCTGGCGCTGGTTTCGGCGCTGGTGCTGTGGGTAATCAACACCCGCACCACGCTGGGATTTGAGATGCGCGCCGTGGGCCAAAACGCCGAAGCCGCGCGCTTTGCGGGCATTCCGGTGACGCGCGTGATCCTCAAAACCGCGCTGCTGTCGGGCGGGTTGGCCGCGCTGGCGGGGTTTTCCGAGGTGGCGGGGCTGAAGGGCTCGCTCACGCTCGATCTCAGTCCGGGCTATGGCTATACCGGGATCGTGGTGGCGATGCTGGCGCTGTTGCACCCGCTTGGGGTGGTGGTCGCGGCGCTATTCGTGGCCGCGATCTTTGTTGGCGCGGATGCGATGAGCCGCGCGCTTGGCGTGCCCAGCTATCTGGCCGATATCATGCTGGCCTCGGCCCTTTTGATGATGGTTCTGGCGATCTTGCTAAGCAAATTCCGCGTGGTGAGGGACTGATGGATCTGATCGACATCCTGACCTCAGCCGCGTTTTGGGCTGCCGCGATCCGCATCGCCTCGCCGTTGATTTTCGCCACGATGGGAGAGCTGATCTGCGAACGCGCCGGTGTTCTCAACCTTGGCATTGAGGGGATCATGGTGGCGGGGGCCTTCGCGGGCTGGATCGCGGTCTGGGCCGGGCTGCCTTTGTGGGGCGGGGTTGCGGTGGCATTCGCGGCAGGCATGGCGTTTGGGCTGTTGCACGCCACGCTTTCGGTGCCGTTCGGGCTGTCGCAGCATGTTGTGGGGATCGGGGTGACGCTGCTGGCGACCTCGCTGACCTTTTACACTTATCGCGTGGTGCTCCCCGAGGTCTCCTCGCCCCCCAAGATCACGGCCTTCCAACCTTTTGAGGTGCCGATCCTGTCGCAAATCCCGCTGCTTGGCCCGGCGTTTTTTGCCCAGACCCCGCTGACCTATGCCGCATTCTTGCTGGTGATCGTGGTGGCGCTTGTGCTTTACCGCACGCCGCTGGGGCTGGCGGTACGCGCGGCTGGCGAGAACCCGCAGGCGGTCGCGGCCCAAGGCTTGTCGGTCACCGCCATCCGCATGGGCGCGGTGATCGTGGGATCGGGGTTCATGGCGGTGGGCGGGGCCTTCCTGACCCTTTCGGCCTTTGACAGCTTCTTTTTCGATATGGTCAACGGGCGGGGCTGGATCTGCATCGCGCTGGTGGTGTTTGGCGCATGGAAGCCGGGCAAGGCGCTGCTGGGGGCGGTGCTGTTTGCCGCGTTTGATGCGCTGCAAATCCGGCTACAACAAACTCCGATCGGCGCGGTGGTGCCTTATCAGCTATTCCTGATGATGCCCTATATTCTGTCGATCCTCGCGCTGGTGGTGATGTCGCGGCGTGCCGAGGTGCCTGCTGCGCTGATGGTGACATTCAACAAAGGGGAACGCTGATGTTCGATCTACTGGTCAAGGGCGGCACGTTGCCCGACGGGCGCGTGGCCGATATCGCGATCAAGGGCGATCGCATCGTCGAGATCGCGCCCAGAATTGCCGCCGAGGCGCATGAGGTGATCGAGGCTGCGGGCGATCTGGTCGCCCCGCCCTTTGTCGATCCCCACTTCCACCTTGATGCCACGCTCAGCTACGGGCTGCCCCGGGTGAACGCTTCGGGCACGTTGCTGGAGGGGATTTCGCTTTGGGGCGAGCTGCGCGATCTGACCACCGTGGATGAGATGGTGCAGCGCGCGCTGCACTATTGCGATTGGGCGGCCTCGATGGGGCTGCTCGCGATCCGCAGCCATGTCGATACCACGCCCGATCACCTCAACACCGTAACCGCGATGCTGGAGGTGCGTGAAAAGGTGCGCGGCTATATCGACTTGCAACTGGTCGCCTTCCCGCAAGACGGGCTGTATCGCGCCCCGAATGGGCGTGAAAACCTGATCCGCGCGCTGGATATGGGGGTCGAGGTGGTGGGCGGCATTCCCCATTTCGAGCGCACCATGCAGGCGGGCGCGGACAGCCTGCGCGATCTGTGCGAGATCGCGGCGGATCGCGGTTTGCGCGTCGATATTCACTGCGATGAAACCGACGATCCGATGAGCCGCCATATCGAGACGCTCGCCTATGAGACCCAGCGTCTGGGGCTGCAAGGCCGGGTGGTGGGCAGCCATCTGACCTCGATGCATTCGATGGACAATTACTATGTCTCGAAACTGCTGCCCCTGATCGCCGAGGCCGGGATTGCCGCCATCCCCAACCCGCTGATCAACATCATGCTGCAAGGGCGCCATGACAGCTTTCCCAAACGCCGCGGACTGACGCGCGTCAAGGAAATGCAGGCAATGGGCATTCCCGTGGGCTGGGGGCAGGATTGCGTGCTCGACCCGTGGTATAGCCTTGGCACGGCGGACATGCTGGATGTGGCGTTCATGGGTCTGCATGTCGCGCAGATGAGCCACCCCGATGAGATGGCGCGCTGCTTCACGATGGTGACCCAGAGCAATGCGCAGATCATCGGCCTGCAAGATTACGGGCTGTACAAAGGTGCGCTGGCCTCGCTGGTGGTGCTGGATGCAGCCAACCCGGTCGAGGCCGTGCGGCTGCGCCCGGCCCGACTTGCGGTGATCTCTAAGGGCAAGGTGATTGCTCGCAGCGCGCGCGGGGATGCGGCACTGAACCTGCCGGGTCGCCCGAACACCACGCATCGCCGCGCGCCCAAACGCTAGCGGCCTCGCGCGTGGGATCAGCGCCCGAACGCGGCGCGCCAACGCGCGATGAACTGCGCGCGTTTCTGGCGATCCAGTGCCACCAGCAGAACCGGAGAAATCGCGATTGTGTGCAGGGCGCTGGCGGGGGTGGCGCTGTCTTCAGGCTCGCCGCTGACCAAAAGACCCGCTGCGCGCAGGTCCTCTTGGCCGCGCGCGGACAGCAGAAAATCCAACAATTTCTGAGCGGAGTCGACCTGCTCGGCACTCTTGGGAACCATGTAGCCGCGCGACAGGATCAAGGTGTAGTCCTGCGGCCAGACCACCCCGACATTCGGGTCGCGACGTGCATTCACATAGGACCCCAACACATTGTAAGCGATCGCATATTCGCCTTTTGAGACGCCCTTGATGATCTCGGCCGAGCAGCAGGTCGCCACCGCGCCCGCCCGGCTGAACCCTTCCATCAAGGCACCAAAAGTGCTGGCCTCAAGGCTGTCCTCAAAGGCGAACAGATAGCCAAGGCCCGAGGCCTCTATCTCATAGGTCGCGATCTTGCCCTGATAACGCGCCTCGGCGCGCCGCATCAGATCAAGCAGCGCAAACCGGGTGTGGGGCACGTCTTGGGGGGGCACGAGATGGGTGTTGTAGATGATCACGGCGGGTTCTTGCGTGACGCCCCAAAGCTGATCGCGCCAACGCCGCGCGGTGGGCAAGGCGGTACTGGCCGGCGAGCGATACGACCCCGCACAGCCGCGATTGACCAGATCGACCATCTGATGCACCGCCGAGGACAGCACCGCATCGGCGCGGCTGTGACCCGCCTCACAATCGCGCTGGCTGATTTTATAAAGCGCGTTCGATCCCCATTGCTCATAGTTCACCGCAATGCCGGGATTGCGGGCGGTGAAATCCTTGAGCGTCGGCCCCAGCACGGCAATATCGGTGGTCGAGCGCAACACCATCGCAGGCCCATCCGCTGGGCCAAACCGGGCGCGCGCCTCGGGGCCGTCTTGCTGGGCAAGCACGGGCGCCGCCGCCGAGATCAACGCAATCACCAGCATCATGAGACGGGTCATATTTGCTCCTCCTGCGCGGGCAAGGAAATCGTTGCGCGAAAGCCCTGCGCGGTGGCGCCCAACAACAATTCACCGCCAAACGCCTGCGCGACCGCGCGCGCAATCGACAGGCCCAGGCCCGCGCTTTGGCCCACCGATGCGGCGGTTTTCTCAAACCGCTCTCCGATGCGTTCAAGCACAGCTGCGCTGGGGCCGGGGCCGGAATCCTCGACCCACAGGCAGGCCCGCGCGCCCTCTCGGCTCGCCCCGACACGCACCCGCCCTGCCCCGTGTTTCAGGGCATTTCCCAGCAGATTGCGCAGCGCTTCACTTAGCGAAAGCGTGTCCGCCATCACCATCACCGCCGCTTCGCCGATCTCCAACACCACATCGCGATTGGGGGCGACCAGCTCATGATCGCGGCTCTCAATGACATCCAGCGCCACATCGCGCAGATCCAGTGACACCCGGCGCGCCGCATCGGTGCGGTGAATGACCAGCGCACGCGATAGCATCTGATCCAGCAACTCCCCCAAAGACCGGGTGCGCCGTTGCAGACGGGTCAGGATCAGATCGCGCCTTGCGTCATCTTCCTCGGCACTCGCCAGTTCGGCCTGCACCCGCAGCGCTGCCACCGGAGTGCGCAGTTGATGGGCGGTGTCCGAAATCAGGTTGCGCATCGCGGCCACTTGGCGATCAAGGCGCGCCATAAAGCGGTTCATCGCGCCCACCATCACCGCCACCTCGGCAGGCACCGCCGCGTCCATCGGCGTCAGATCATGCGGGTCGCGCCCGGCAAGTTGATCGGCAATGTGGCGCAGCGGGCGCATCGCGCGCTCAATCACCCATACCGCCGCCGCCAGCAGCGCAATCCCCCCAATCGCGGCGGCAATCAACGCATCGCGGGTCAGCCCAAGCGCCATTTCGGTGCGCGCGCGCAGGGTCTGGCCCACCGTAACCGACACAGTGCCGGAAAAACTGCGCTCGGCAAAGCGGCGCGACAGCGTGACAAAACGCGCGCGCTCATCGGCCATGCTGGCATCGAAAAAACTGGGGCTGTCGGTCGGGGTCGGGTTTGGCAGCGCGCCGGTCGCCCCGGTCAGCACCTCTCCGCCCGGCCCGCGCACCGAGTAATAAATCCGATCATCGGGCGCGAGGGCCAGCAGTTGGAACGCCGCCACCGGCAGATCCACCACCGGCGCGCCATTTTGAATCGAGATCGCCTCGGCAATGTCATTGGCCGCGCCCAAAAGCAGCCGGTCATAGCTTTCGCGCGCCGCCGCCCGGCCATACCCGAATGCCGCCAGCGCCGCGACCGCGCCCCCCACCAGCAACAGCGCCAAGACACCGATGATAACGCGGCGTTTGAGCGAGGCGGTCGCGCCCTCGATCGCGGCAGACCTAGCCATCAATCTGCATCCGATAGCCCAAGCCCCGATGGGTTTCGATCACCACATGCGAGCCCGCCAGCTTTTTGCGCAGCCGCGCCACATAAAGTTCAATCGCATTCAAACCGACATCGACATCGGCAAAGGAAAACAGCCCCTCATACAGATTTTCCTTGCTCATGATCCGGTCGCTATTGCGCATCAACAGACCCAGCAAAACCGTCTCGCGCCGGGTCAGTGCAAGGGGCGTGTCATCAAGGCGCGCGCTCAGCGTTGCGGGGTTCCATGCCAGTTGCCCCAGCGTGATCTCTTCGCTCTTGGTCTCCGCACCGCGCCGGATCAGGGCACGCAAACGCGCCTCCAACTCGCGGTGATCGAAAGGTTTCACCAAGTAGTCATCCGCGCCCAGATCCAGCGCAGACACCCGATCATCGACCGAAAACAACGCCGTCAGCATCAAGACCGGCATGCGTTCACCGCGCGCGCGCAAATCGCGCAACAGCGCGGTTCCGGGGCGGTCGGGCAGATGGATATCCAGCACAATCGCATCATAGCGCGTCACCGCCAGACAATCCTCGGCGCGCGCGCAATCATTGGCCACATCGCAAGTCATGCCGGCACGATGCAGATGCGTGCGCACCGCCTCGGCCATGTCTTGCGCATCTTCGACGATCAACACGCGCATCGCTTGATCTCTCCTCGTTCGGGGCGCGGCGCCGGGTGACAGGTTGTTGACAGCTTGGCCGCGTAACGTCCGTTCTAACTGATCGCGAGGAGACCGCAAAGTGCGGTGCGATCGGGGAATGCGGATCGGGCCCGCGACAACTGCCCGCAATGATGACTGGAGGACTTCACATGATCTTCAAGGCAACCCGCCTTGCGTTTGCAACGGCTGCTTTGGCTGTCGCTGGCTTTGCAGCCCCGACAATGGCCGCTGATTTCACGGCCGAAAACCCCGAATGTATCGCACCGGCCAATCCCGGCGGCGGCTGGGATTTCACCTGCCGTCAGGTCGGCAAAACGATGCAGGACCTCGGCCTGATCAAACAAACGATGCAAGTGTCCAACCTTGCCGGTGGCGGCGGTGGCGTGGCATTCGCCGAGGTCGTGAACAAGCGCGACAGCGACAATGATCTGATCGTGGCGGCCAGCTCGGCCACCGCAACCCGTTTGGCGCAGGGCGCTTATCCGGGCAACAACATGTCTCAGGTGCGCTGGCTGGCCTCGATTGGCGCCGATTACGGTGTGATCGCGGTGGACAAGGACAGCCCCTACAAGACCCTTCCCGATCTGCTGAACGCGGTGAAGGCGGACCCGACCTCGGTCGCGTTTGCCGGTGGGTCGGCTGTTGGTGGCTGGGATCACCTCAAGGTTCTGATCGCGGCCAAGGCTGATGGAATCACCGATGTGCGCAAGGTCAAATATGTCGCCTTTGACGGCGGCGGCGAGGCGATCACGCAATTGCTGGCAGGTTCGGTGCAGGCCTTTACCGGCGATCTGTCGGAAACCAAGGGCTTCATTCAGTCGGGCGACGTGCGCGTTCTGGCCGTGCTGGCCCCCGAGCGTCTGGGCGGTGAGTTTGCCGATATCCCGACGGCCAAAGAGCAGGGTATCGACGCTGTCGGCGCGAACTGGCGTGGCTTTTACGCTCCGGGCAAAATGTCGGATGCGGCCTATGATTACTGGACCAAAGAGATCGCGGCTGTCTATGCTTCGCCCGAGTGGAAGAAAGTGATGGAGGCCAACGGCCTTGCACCGCTGGATCTGCAAGGTGCCGATTTTCAGAAATTCGTCGCCAATTCCGTGCAGCAAATTCAGGACATCTCGAAAGAGATCGGCATCCTGAAGTAATCACAGATCTTCTGGGGCGGCGAAAATTTTGCCGCCCCAGAGCATCGTTTTGCGCGCTGGATTACCAGCGCGCCGCCTCACTTTGACACCATTGGAGGGTTTTATGAGCGACCGGTTTTTCGGCGCCTTTGGCTTGGCCTTGGCCATCTTTTACGCCTACGCCGCCAGTCAAATTCAGGAAAGCTTCCTGAGCGATACCGTTGGCCCCAAGGCATTTCCCTATATCGTTGCCGCGATCTTTGGCGGGGCCTCGGCCTATATTGCGCTGCGCCCTGATCCCGAACCGGTCTGGCCGCCACTGGGCCGTCTGGTTGAAATCGGCGCGGCTGTGATCGTGCTGATGCTCTATGCCCAAGTCCTGCCCGAGATCGGTTTCGTGTTCGCCACCGCCTTTGCCGCCGCCTATCTGAGCTGGCGTCTGGGGTCGGGGCTGCTGTCTTCGGTCATCGCGGGCGTCTCGATTTCGGTCGGGATCTATATCGTCTTTCACCTGATCCTCGGGCTGTCGCTGGCCCGTGGCCCGTTCGGCTTCTGAAGGGAACGCGCGATGGATACCCTTGCTCAACTTGCCCACGGATTTGATGTTGCTATGACGTGGCAAAATATCGGTCTGGCGCTGATTGGCTGCCTGCTGGGCACGATCATGGGCGCGCTGCCCGGTCTTGGCCCCTCTAATGGTGTGGCGATTCTGATCCCGCTGGCCTTCACGCTGGGTCTTGGCCCGACGCCCTCGATGATCTTGCTGACCTCGGTCTATTACGGCGCGATGTATGGCGGTCGGATCAGTTCGATCCTACTCAATATTCCCGGCGACGAGCCTGCGATGATGACCTGTCTTGATGGCTATCCGATGGCGCAAAAAGGCATGGCCGGCGAGGCGCTGTCGATTTCGGGGATCGCTTCATTCGTGGGTGCGTTTCTGGCGACTTGGGGGCTGATCCTGCTCGCCCCGCAGCTGGTCAAGATCGCGCTGCTGTTCGGTCCGGCTGAATATTTCGCACTGTTCGCGCTGGCCTTCATGACGCTGGGAGGGGTGAGTTCGTCCAATCAGGCCAAAGCCGCGTTCGCCGCCGCTTTGGGGCTAGGTCTGGCGATGATCGGGGTGGATACGCAGACCGGCGTACCGCGCATGACCTTTGGCGAGGTGCATCTGTACGACGGGATTGATTTCCTTGTCGCCATCGTCGGACTGTTTGCGCTGTCCGAGGTTTTCGTCTTTCTCGAACACCGCCACGGCGAATCCGATGCGGCGGGGCGCAAGGTCGAGATCGGGCGCATCACCCCGCCTTGGGCGATGGTGAAAAGCTGCTTCCCGACGATGCTGCGCGCCTCGGGACTTGGCTTTCTGGCGGGTGTTTTGCCGGGCGCTGGCGCCTCGCTGGGATCGTTTATTTCCTACTCGATGGAAAAGCGGCTGGTGGATCGCGAGGGCACATTCGGCACGGGCGATCCACGCGGTGTGGCCGCGCCTGAGGCGGGCAATAACGCGGCTGCTGGCGGCGCGCTGGTGCCGATGCTGGCCCTTGGCGTGCCGGGATCGGGCACCACAGCGGTACTGCTGGCAGTACTGCTGAGCCTCAACATCACGCCGGGGCCGCTGCTGTTCACGCAAAACCCCGATGTGGTCTGGGGGCTGATCGCGGCGCTGTTCATCGCCAACTTCATGCTGCTGTTGCTCAACATTCCGATGGTCGGGGTGTTCACCCGCCTGCTGCTGATCCCGCCGCGGATCTTGATGCCGATCGTTGCGATGGTCAGTTTCGTCGGGATTTACGGCATCTCGGGGTCGAGCTTTGATCTGATGGTGATGATCGGCTTTGGCGTGGTCGGCTGGGTGCTGCGCAAGTTCGACGTGCCGCTGGTGCCGGTGATCCTCGGGATTCTTCTGGGCAACCCGATGGAAAGTAACCTGCGCCGCGCGGTGCAGATATCCAACGGCGATTGGTGGGTGCTGGTGGGCAGCCCGCTGGCGATCGGACTGTGGATCATCGCAATCCTTGGCTTCCTCGCGCCGATCTTCTTTGGCCGCATCCTGCGTGATCGCATGAAAGCGCGCAGCGACGAAGAAGGCAGCCTGCGCGACTAAGACAATGCGGGCCGCGCGCACATGCGCGGCCCGTGTTTCGGATTGAGCACCGCGCTCTCCCCCTTCCCCACGAATGAGCAGCTTTTTGACCGGACGCGACTGCGGGGCTTGGCGGCCCCGGTTTGCGGCGCTATCACGGCCCTTCGATAATCGCAGGGAGCCCCAAATGACCGCCGTCACAGACCGCATCGCCCGCACCATCGCCAGTGACATTGGCGCCCGCCCCGAGCAGGTCACCGCGACGGTCGCGTTGCTGGATGGCGGCGACACCGTGCCCTTCGTGGCGCGCTATCGCAAAGAGGCGACCGGCGGCTTGGACGACACGCAACTGCGCCAATTGGCCGAGCGGCTGGACTATCTGCGCGAGTTGGAAAAGCGCCGCGCCAGCATCCTTGGCGAGATCACCTCGCAGGGCAAGCTGACCGACGATCTGGCGCGCGCGATTGCGCAGGCGGACACCAAGGCGGTGCTTGAGGATCTGTATCTGCCCTTCAAACCCAAGCGGCGCACCAAGGCGATGATCGCGCGCGAAAACGGGCTGGAGCCGCTGCTGCGCGCCATTCTGGCGGATCGGCACGCCGAGCCGAAGCTGTTGGCAAGCGGCTACCTGAGCGAGGCAGTCGCCACTGAAAAAGACGCGCTGAATGGCGCGCGCGATATTCTCGTCGAAGAGCTTGGCGAAAACGCCAAACTGCTTGGCCGTTTGCGCCAGGTCTTGCAGCAAGACGCGCTGATCACCGCCCGCGTCATCAAGGGCAAGGAAGAGGCGGGCGCGAAATTCTCGGATTATTTCGATCATAGCGAGAAATGGGCCACGATCCCTTCGCATCGCGCGCTCGCCATCCTGCGCGCCTCGAAAGAGGAAATCGTGAGCGTCGATATCGGCCCCGAACCCGAAACCGGCCTGCCCCGAATCCTCGATATCATCGCCGCCGAGATCGGCATTCCCGGTCAGGCCCCCGGCGATCTCTGGCTGCGCGACGCCGCAACTTGGGCGTGGAAGGTCAAGCTCAGCCTGTCGATGTTCATCGAGCTGATGGCCGATCTGCGCAAGCGCGCCCATGACGCGGCGATTGACGTTTTCGCGCGCAACCTGCGTGATCTGCTGCTGGCTGCACCTGCGGGCGCGCGCGCGACGCTGGGCCTTGATCCGGGCATCCGCACGGGCTGCAAGATTGCGGTGGTCGACGAGACAGGCAAGCTGCTCGAAACCGCCACGATTTACCCGTTCCAACCGCGCAACGATCTGCGCGGATCGGAAGAGACGCTGAAACACCTGATCGCCAAGCATGGCGTGGCGCTGATCGCGATTGGCAATGGCACGGCAAGCCGCGAATCCGAGCGTTTGGTGGGGGAAGTGCTTAAACACCTGCCCGCCGGGGTGACGCGCCCGACGCCGGTGATCGTGTCCGAGGCCGGAGCGTCGGTCTATTCGGCCTCCGAACTCGCTTCGCAGGAATTTCCTGATATCGACGTGTCGCTGCGCGGGGCGGTGTCGATTGCGCGCCGCCTGCAAGACCCGCTGGCAGAGCTGGTCAAGATCGAACCCCAAGCCATCGGGGTCGGGCAGTATCAGCACGATGTCGATCAGCGCCGCTTGGAACAATCGCTCGCCGCTGTGGTCGAGGATGCGGTGAACGCGGTGGGCGTCGATCTCAACATGGCCTCCGCGCCGCTGCTGTCCCATATCGCAGGTCTCGGGCCATCGCTGGCGCAAGCTATCGTGGCCCATCGCGACGCCAACGGGGCGTTTGCCAGCCGCAAGGCGCTACTCAAGGTGGCGGGTCTCGGGCCCAAAGCGTTCCAGCAATGCGCCGGTTTCCTGCGCATCAATGACGGGAGCGAGCCGCTCGATGCGTCCTCTGTCCACCCCGAGGCTTACGGTGTGGCACGCAAGATCGTGCAGGCCTGCGGGCGCGACATTCGCGCGATTATGGGCGATGAGGCCGCGCTGTCGGGCTTGCGCGCCGAGCAGTTCGTCGATGACACCTTCGGCCTGCCCACCGTGCGCGACATCCTGAGCGAGCTGGAAAAACCGGGCCGTGACCCGCGCCCCAGCTTTAAGACCGCCACCTTCGCCGAAGGCATCGACGCGATCACCGATCTCAAGGCCGGCATGTCGCTGGAAGGCACCGTGACCAATGTCGCGGCCTTTGGGGCTTTCGTCGATATCGGCGTGCATCAGGATGGCCTGGTGCATGTCAGCCAGCTTGCGGATCGTTTCGTCAAAGACCCCCATGAGGTGGTCAAGGCGGGCGATGTGGTGCGCGTGCGCGTCACCGAAGTCGATGTAGCGCGCAAGCGGATCGGTCTGAGCATGCGCAAGGACGGGGGCGCTGCGCCGGCCTCAGATACGCCGAAAGCGGCCAAACCCAAACACACGCCGCGATCCGCGCCCGCCCCGAAAGCGCCCCCCGCCAGTCAGGGCGCATTCGGCTCCGCGCTTGCCGAGGCGTTAAAGCAGTCGCCCAAAACCTCGCGCGGTTGAACACCCCGCGCACGCCCCTAAATCCAATCGCATGATTGGGATCGGCTATCACAAACGGCTGCGCAATTGGCGCGATGCAGCGATCCGGCGCGCCAAATACCGCCCGGTCTATGCCCATGCGCTTGTGACGGCGCATATGGGCGGCCATCTGATTGCCGATGATCACCCCGGATGGGCGCGCATTGAAGGCGCACTTGCACGTGCCCGCGCGGGCGAGCCTGACGCCATCGACTCGATCGAACGCGAGATGCTGCGCATGCGCGACAAGCACGTCTAACGCAGAGACGCGCGCCGCGAAGTCATCGCGACTGAGCCTTGAGGCGCGATCCTGCGCATCCGTTCCAACAGGTGCAAGACGCCGCTCCTCACGCCGTTGGAGAGCTTCAAACATGCCGGTTTTGCCCACCTCAATGCGCCCTCGCCCTGCCCTCACCGCAAGGGCGCCTGTCGCGGTTGTTCGTGTTCGGACAGATTGCCGGGGGTGTGGCGGCACAGGCCTTGGGTGAAGGCGCGCGCAGGCTGGCATGGGGCGGCGCATTTCATGCCGCCCCAGCAACTCAGCCGAATCCTGATCGCGTAACGGGGAGCCAACTGGCGCAAGCGCCTCACGACATTCGAGCCCCGCCCGATCGCGGCGACATTGATTGCGCAGGTGCATCGCGCGACGCTGCCCTCGGGGCTGCACGAGATCGGCTTTGTCTCGGGCACGCAAACTGGCATCGCCCCCCCGCAACTGCGCCAGCCGCGCCAGTGGAACACCGCTGAGCCCATCGTCAAACAGGCGTAGCATATCGCTCACCGTGTCATGCAGCCCGCCAAAAGCCGCGCATTCACATCGCCCGCATGCCCGCCGCAGGCGCTGCATTGCTACGCGCTGGCATCAAGGCAGAATGCGGCCTGACTAGCGGGCGTTTTCGCAGGGGGGGCGGGGAGAACCTGCGCCAAGCGCGCGCTCTTCGGCGCGATCTGCGGCCTCTTGCTGCGCCAGATCAATCCGAAGATCGAGTCCCGGTTCAAGCGGCGCGGCATGGCGTTGCAGCAACGCGGCCTCCCATACCAGCGCGATCACCAGCATCTCAAAGGCGACGGGGTCGCGCGCATCCTTGGGAAGCCGCACGACAAAGCCGCAAAACCCCGCCAGCCCATGCCGCCCCGGCGACAAATCGCGCAGCGCAAACGCGCGCCACGAGTCATAGGGCGAACCGCCCGCCGAGGGCCAAAGCGCCTGCCCCGTATCAAGATGCACCCTCGCCCAAAGGCCGATCCGCTCTGCCATCAGTTCGGGCCAATCGATACCGGTCTGGGCAAAAGCCAGATCGGCGTGTGTGGGATCAGGGGTCAGGCGCGGCGCGGGGGCATCGAGTGCTGCGCGCAGCATGGCAGGCGCAGGCTGCTCAAAGGGCCGGGCTTGCGCCTGCCATGCTGCGCGCAGCGGGGCTTGCGATCACGCCCGAGGTCGTGCTGGCCGATGAGTTACGCGAGGGGCTGCTGGCCTCGGCCCCGTTTGATCTCGAGATCGTCGAGGCGTTTTATGCCGTCACCTTGTCGCGGCGGTTTCCCAATGCAATCGTCAACGAATTGCTCGAGCACGCGCGTTCACTGCACGCTCCTGCGCCGCTGGTTTGAGCCATGAAAACGGGGCGCAGGATCCTCCCGCGCCCCATATCGGACTGATCTGCGACACCCAGATCAGGTATCGGCGACAACCTCGGCGCGCTGCTGGCCAAGGCCTTCGATTTCCAGCTCGACAATATCGCCAGGGCGCAGGTAGCGCGGGGTGGGCATGCCCATCGCGACGCCGGGCGGAGTGCCGGTTGAAATCACATCGCCCGGATGCAGCGTCATGAATTGCGACAGATAGCTCACCAGCTTGGCCACGCCAAACACCATTGTCGCGGTGGAGCCGTCCTGCATCACCGCGCCATTGACGCTCAGTTTCATCGACAGGTTTTGCGGATCGGCCACCTGATCGCGCGTCACAAGCCACGGCCCGAGCGGGCCAAAGCTGTCGCAGCTTTTGCCTTTGGTCCATTGCCCGGAGCGGTCTTTTTGATAGCTGCGCTCAGAGACATCATTGGCCAACACGAAACCTGCGACATAATCGAGCGCGTCCGCCTCGCTGACATATTTCGCCGCCGTACCAATGACGATGCCCAGCTCGATTTCCCAATCCAGCGTTTCAGCGCCGCGCGGAATCACGATCGGGTCGTTGGGGCCTTGGATCGCAGAGGTCGCTTTCATGAAAATCAGCGGCTCGTCAGGCACTTTTGACCCCGACTCCGCGGCGTGATCGGCATAGTTCAACCCGATGCAGATCATCTTGCCTGTGCCCGCAATCGGCGTGCCCAGACGCGTGCCTTTGGCCACCTCCGGCAGCGAGCTCGGATCAAGGGCGGCAATCGCGGCAAGCCCGTCATCTGACAGCACCGTGCCACCGATATCGGCCACCTGCCCCGACAGGTCGCGCATCACGCCCTGATCATCCAGCAGTCCCGGTTTTTCCGCCCCTTTCGGGCCAAAACGTAGCAGTTTCATCGCCTATCCTCCCTGATTTCGCGCCATAAATGCAGCGTCGCCGGGCAAGTTCAAGACCTTAAGCGACATGGGCAATGAATATCCCTGTGAGCACCACAATCGCGATCAACAACGCCACGAGCACCACATCGGGCCAATTCCGGCTCAGCCCGTCCAGCTCGGCCTCGGCATCAATGCGTCGGCGCAAAAGATGCATCCGCAAAAAGGCGAGCACCACCACCAAGCCCCCCGAACCGATCATCGCGACATCCGACCAGCCGGGCATCTGCGCCCCGGTCAGCTTTGACGCTGTCAGCCCGACCCCCACGATGGCGATAGCGGTACGCAACCACGCCAGAAAGGTGCGCTCATTGGCGGCGTGGTCCTTGAAATTGGGGATCATCAGCCCTTCTCCTTGCCCTCGCGGCGCACCAATCCGCGCACGCCCCCTGAAATCAGCACATTGACCTCATATAGCACGCGCGGAACGGCCAGCCCGCCGGGGCTCGCCAAATAATGCGGGGACCAGACCGGGTCCCATTTTTCCTTGAAACTGCGCAACCCCTCAAATCTGTAGAGCCGCTCGCCATGTTCATACAAAAACCCGCCCAGCCGGTTCCAGACCGAGGCAAGGCGGTGACGCTCGATCCCCGAAAACGGCGCATTGCCAAGGCGGAACCATTTGAACCCGTTGGCCTGCGCCCACAGGATCAACTCGGTGAACAACTGGTTCATGCCATCGCCCGGACAGCCCGCATCATAGCGCATCAAGTCGATGCACAGCTCGCGCCCATGGCCCATCAAAAGGTTGGCAAAAGCCACGATCTTCCCGTTTGGGTCTCGCAAGACGGCGCAGTCGAAATTGACGATGTAGTCATCGGTGAACGCGCCCAGCGCAAAGCTTTTCTCTTCGCCCTGTTTTTGCGCCAGCCACGCATCGGAGATGGCGCGCAGCGCGTCGAGATGCGCGGGCACCTGCGCAGCGGGGATGATCTCAAACGTGAATCCGTCGCGCTGGCCTTTGCTCAGCGCGTAGCGGAAGTTTTTCTTCTTCGGGCCGTCCAGCGTGAAGGTCTCAAGGTCGATGCGCGCGGTCTCACCGATTTTCACAATTGACAGGCCCATATCGAGGAAGGTGGGCAAAAAGCGCGGCGAGACACCATAAAACGCGCAAAGTCGCCCGCTGCGATCGGCCTTTTCGCGCAAGGCCCAGATTAGCGAGATCGCGGCCTCCTCCTCGCCCACGGGATCAGAACGCGCAATCAGCGCCCGCCCGGTATCGGCATAGGCGATAAAGGCGCGGTTCTCGGGATCGAGCAGCACCTCTTTGTCGCCCATGAGGGTCAGTTGCGCCTCGGCATCATTTGATTGCGCCAGAATATCGCGCACCGCTTGGGGGATTTGCTGGCGCATGCGCAGGCGTTTGCGCGCACTCAGGATCGAGCCCAGCGCGATGATCGCCAGCGCCACCGAGGCCCCCACCGTCGCGCGCAAGAATCGCGAGGCATCGCTTTTCCATGCGAATTGCCACCACAGCGCGTCGCGATATTCGACATGTTTATAGGCGAAAAACCCGATCCATGTGATCGCTGCGACCAACGCTGTGACGGACACGAACCACCGCAGATCGAGGCGAAAGATCGACGCGTCCTGCACCCGGTAAAAGGCTTGGCGAAACAGGATCAGCAGCCCGCCCGAAATCGCCATCGTCAGCGCCTGCCCCCATTCCAGCCCCTTCACCAGCGAGGTCACCATGCCAACGCCCAGCAAGATCAGCGCCATCACCCAAGCGCGCGTCAGCCGTTGAAACAGCCCGCGCGCCAGCACGATCAGCATCACCCCCGTAACGCTTGCGGTGAGATGCGAAAATTCGACCACCGGCAGCGGCAGCACATCACGCAACAATTCAAGGCGCGAATGCTCGGCCGGAACCGAGCCCGACAGCATCAACAAAACGCCCGACACCAGTGCCACGCCCGCCGCCAATGGCGGGATCAACGGCCCCATGATCGCAAGCGCCAGATCGGCGGCGTGATCAAGGCGGTGGCGCTGCGCCCAAAGCCAGCCCGCCGCCAGCCCCAGCGTAGCGATTGCAAACGGATAAAGCGTGTACACCACGCGATAAAGCACCAGTGCCGCCAGCAAATCAGGGCGCGCGCCAGCCCCGAGGCCCGCGATCACCGTCGCCTCGAACACGCCCAAACCGCCGGGCGAATGGCTGGCAATGCCAAGGCCAATCGCGGCCATGAAGATCACGAAGAAATAGGCGAAATTGCCCCCAAGATCGGGCGGCAGCAGCACCCAGAGCGTGAGCGAGGCAAACAGCAGATCGGCCATACCCGCCAGCATCAACAGGCTGGCCGTCGAGGCGCGCGGCAGATCCGCCTCGATACCGCGCCAACGCACATGGCGCGCGCGCCGCCCCAAGAACACCATCACCGCGCCAAGCCCCGCAATCAGCGCAACGCCGGTGGCAGCCTCAAGCCCCGGCACAATTGGCAGTACCGCCGAGAGGCCCTTGGGATGAAACATCATCAACAGCCCCAGCAGCGCGACAAGCCCGGTCCAAAACCCGCTCCATGAAGTGCCAAGCGCGAGGGCTGCGCGATGAAACGGCACGCCGGCGGCGACATAGGTGCGCAACCGTACCGCCCCGCCCGTCAGATAGGACACGCCCAGCAGGTTCGAGATTGCATAGCCCGCCCCGCCCACCAGATAGGCCACGCGCGGCGCCACGATGCCCGGCGCAACCGCGCCCAGCGAAATCACATCGTAAAAGGCAATCGCAAGATAGCTGAGCGTCGTCGCGCCCAGAGCAAGCAGCAGCGCCTTGGGACTCGCCGCGGAAATATCGGCCACGACGCGTTTCGGGCTGACATCGCCCGCCAGTTTGTGCAGCACAAAAATCGCCACGCCCAGCACCAGCAACGGCAAACCCAGCTTGATAAGCGGATGTTCGGCCCAGCGCTGAAGTCGGGCAAAGGGGGCTGTTTGGGCCACATCCGGGTGCGCATCGGCGCGCAGATCGGCGGCGGGATCGGCGTTGCGGGCCTTGGTCGGGTTTGCCTCGGGTTTTTGCGTCATCGCCCTATCCTTACTCACACGGGCCTCACTCACACGGGCCTCACTCACACGCTCAGGCCGTCCCTGTCACAAGCTAAAAATACCCCTTTGCGATGGCGTTTTACGCCTCCTTTAGCAAGAGCCTTCGCGCAATCTCGAACAGTGTTGATCACCACAGAATCAGCCCTGTCGGGATGGTACAAAATGACGGGGACCAAAGCGGCGCCGCGTCCCCGAGCGCGCGACAGGAGGGTGTCATTTGACACGCCCTCAAGCCAGATCACGCGGTATGTGAGCCCGATATCACGCAGATGTGGCGTATTTGTAATCTTTCCAGCAGCCTACAGAGAGTCAAAACCGTCTACCGTGAGCCAACAAAACAAGGCGTGTCGAAAGCTGCAGGCATCTCCCGTTTTTCGCCCCGCTCGCGCCGCGATCAACACCTATCATGATTGCGTGAGGTGGAGTGGTCGCGGCGCTGTGAGCACACCACCATAGCGCAGATCGAGACGCGGCCCGCCGCCGCGCCTTTGTGATCGGATCTCATCGCGCGGGGCAGTCTGCCCAATATGTGCAAAAATATGAATATAATGAATCCGATCACGCGGGCGTGATGTCTCAAAAACAATAACCGCTAACCGGGCAAGGGAGGCACGAGCAATGACGCATCATTTCGTTTTCGACCTTCCATACCCGGGCCCTGTCTGACACCGGAGCCAGCCTATGCAAATCACCCCCACGCTCGGCCTGTTGCTTACCCTGAGCTTTGTCGTCTCGCTTCTGGCGCTGTCGGCATTGATCTGGGCGATCGCAAACAAACAGGTTCACGCGCCTGACCAAGACGATGCCCGCTCGATCTTTCAGCCCGGTGAAGGGGCCGAGATCGCCCCCCTCACCCGGCCCCACCATTTCGACACCGAGCGCAGCGGCATCGACAAATCATCCTCGGGGCCAGTGATGTGGCTGATCGGGATGGGGGTATTTTGGCTGATCTACGGCTCGATTCATGGGCTTGCGGCGTCGCTGGAACTGAACCTGCCCGATTTGATGAGCGGCTCGGCGCAGATGACCTTTGGGCGGATGCGCACCGTGCATCTCAACTCGGTGATCTTTGGCTGGTCGAGCCAAGCCGGGCTGGCCGCGATCTTCTGGATCATCCCGCGGATCTTTCACACGCCGCTGCGGCTGGGCTGGATGGTCAAGCTGGGCACGCTGATCTGGAACCTCGCGCTGGTTGCCGGGGTGGCAGCGATTGCCAATGGTTGGACGGACGGGCTGGAATGGCTGGAAATCCCATGGCAGATCGACATTGCGTTGGCCATTGGGGCGGCCTGTTTCGTAGCCCCCCTGATCGCGACGACGCGCGCGCGCACGGTGCATCACATCTACGTCTCGGGCTGGTATTTCCTGGCCGCCGTGCTGTGGTTTCCCGTGCTGTTCGTCATCGCCAATATCCCCGGCCTGCATTGGGGCGTGGAGCAAGCCACGATGAACTGGTGGTTTGCCCATAACGTGTTGGGCCTGTGGCTGACGCCGCTGGGCGTGGGCACGGCCTATTACTTCATCCCGAAAATCATCGGCAAACCGATCTATTCCTACGCGGTGTCGCTGGTGGGGTTCTGGGCTTTGGCGCTGTTTTACAGCCAGGTCGGCATTCACCACCTGATCGGCGGGCCGGTGCCGACATGGCTGGTAACGCTGTCGATCGTGCATTCGATCATGATGTTCGTGCCCGTCATCGCGGTGGCGATCAACCAGCACGTGACGGTGGCGCGCAATATGTGGGCGCTCAAGGCGTCGATGCCGCTACGCTTCATCTGGTTTGGCGCGCTGAGCTACACCATCGCCTCGTTCCAGGGCTCGATTGAGGCGCTGCGCTCGGTCAACACGATCACCCATTTCACGCAATACACGATCGGGCACGCGCATTTGGGGGCCTATGCCTTTGTCAGCCTCGTGCTGTTCGGGGCGATCTATCAGATCGTGCCACGTGCGACGGGCAAATACTTTCCCTTCCCGCGCCTGATCGGATGGCATTTCTGGCTCGTGGTAGTGGGGTTCGCGATCTACTTCTTCTCGTTGACCATTGGCGGCGTGCTGCAAGGTCTGGCGATGATGGATGCGACGCGCCCCTTTGCTGATAGCGTGACGCTGCTCAAACCCTATCTCGAAGGGCGCTCGTTGGGCGGAGGGCTGATGACGCTTGGCCATATCCTGCTGGCAGTGAACCTGATCGCCCTCGCCTTCACCAAGCGCACGCGTGACCTTGAAACCGAAACCATGGTGGCTGCCCAATGAACCGCTATCTTCCTCTGGCGATTGTATCGCTGGCCATTCTGGCCTTTGCCACTCTGTTGCTGGTGATCGTGCCGGGCATGCAGATTGCCGCCGACGGGGTGGCCCCCGGGCTCAAACCCTACACCGCGGCCGAGGCGCGCGGGCGCGCGGTCTATGTCTCTATGGGCTGCCTTTACTGTCACAGCCAGCAGCCCCGCGATGAGGCGCAGGCCCCCGACGGCGAACGCGGTTGGGGTCGGGCCTCGGTCGCGGGCGATTACGCCTATGACGCGCCCCATCAGCTGGGCACGATGCGCACCGGACCCGATTTGATGAATATCGGGGATCGCCTGCCCTCGCAGGATTGGCAGTTGACCCATCTCTATCAGCCGCGCGCAATTTCGAACTGGTCGATCATGCCCGCCTATCCGTTCCTGTTCACCCTTAAGGACAAGGCAGGCCCTACGGATGTGGTGGTCAAACTGCCCCCCGCCTACGCGCCCAAAACCGGGGTGATCGTGGCCAATCAGGATGCGCTTGATCTGGTGAGCTACCTGCAAGGCATGAAGCATGATTACGCCCCGCCCGGCGATGGGCTGCGCGACAATGGCTATGCCCAGATCGACGCCCGGCAAATGCCGCAAACCGATGCCGCCAAGGCTGCGCAGTGAGCCAAGGGAGACGAGTGATGTCCAACAAGAACAAGCAAGACCCGCGGCTCCCCGATGAGACGTTCGAACCCTATGAAGAGCCCCGCCTGATCCCGCTGCCGGTGTATTGGATCGCGATTGCGCTGGCGATCTGGGGCGTTGTAACCTTGGTGCAAACCAGCAATGCGGGCCATTTCGCCGATAAGGAACGCGCCGCCTTGGGCGAGAAAACGGCCAGCGTCGCAAGCCCCGCCGCCAGCACGGCTGCGCCGGACACGGGCGCGGGTAAGGCGCTGTTTGCCGATAACTGCTCAAGCTGTCATGGCGATGCGGGCGAAGGAGTCGCCGATGCGATCCCGCCGCTGCATGCCTCGGACGTGATCAAGGCCGGTGGCGCGAGTGCCATCAGCCAGATCGTGATGCGCGGCATCGGCGGGCCGCTGATCGTGGACAAGGCGAATTACGACGGCGAGATGCCCAGCTTCAGCTCGGTCCTTAGTGATACCGAGATCGCGGCTATCGCCGATTACGTCGCCACCGATCTCAACGGCATGAACTCCACGGTCTCTCCAGATCAGGTGGCCGAGATCCGCACGGCGAGCGAAGATATGGACCCTTGGGATGGCGGCGCAGGTCTGGCAAGCCTGATCAATGGCCTCCCCCCGCAACCCGCCAGCGAAAACGCCAGCGCCCCCAGCCCCGAGGCCACCGCTACGGCCAGTCTGGCCAGCCAAGGCACGGCCAATATCTGGTCTTGCGCCAGCTGCCACGGCGATAAGGGCGAAGGCACGCAAACCGTGCCCCGCCTTGCCGGGCTTGCCCCTGCCTATCTGGCCAAACAACTGCATGATTTCAGCAAAGGCACGCGGATCAGCGACTCAATGGCCTATGTGGCGAAATCGCTGAGCGAGACGCAAATTACCGAGTTGGCGAATTACTACGGCGCGATGAGCAGCCCGTCGGGCGCGCAACCTGCGCTCAAGGGCGATCTGGCACGCGGAGAGAAACTCGCGCTTTCGGGCGACTATTCCAAGAACGTGCCCGCCTGCTTCACCTGCCACGGCACGTCGGGCATTGGTGTGGGGGCGCAATTCCCCGGCCTGGCCGCCCAGCAACCTGCCTATATCGCGCATCAACTCGCGATGTGGGCCGGTGGTGCGCGCCACAATTCCCCGCTTGGCCTGATGGCCGGGATTGGCAAAGCCTTGAGCGATGAGGATCGCCGCGCGGTGGCGGATTATCTCGCCTCGCTGCCCCCTGCTGCGGGAAATGCCAAGACGGCACTGGCCGTTTCCCCTACCCCCAAGGAGACCACGAATGTCCAGTAAGCACCCCTCTGACACCACGCCCCCTGGCCCAGATAGTGCCAAGGGCGGGCGCACCGCGATCCGGGCGATCCTTGCGGTCGGCGGGGGGCTGACGCTGGCGGTTCTGGGTTCGCTTGTGCTTGAGTTCGGCCTTGCCCCAAGCTGGTTGACGGGGCAGAAACCCGTGCCGGCCGCATCGCCCAAGGGCGCGATGGCCGACCTGTTCACGCCGCCCCCCGAAAGCTCCATCCCGAACGACGAATTCGGGGCCTCGGTGCGCCGCGGCATGGCGATTTTCACCGCAACCGGGACCAATGCGCATGACTTCGTGGGCAACAACCTGAGCTGTTCGAACTGCCACCTCGATGCCGGGCGACAAGCCTTTTCCGCGCCGATGTGGGCGGCCTATCCGGTCTATCCGAAATACCGCTCCAAGAACAAAATGGTGAACACCATGGAGGATCGGATCAAGGGCTGCTTCACCTATTCGATGAACGCGCAAGGCTCGCCCTCGGGTGGGCCGCCGCCCTACGGCTCGGATGTGTATCGCGATTTGCAAGCATATTTCTACTGGATGTCCAAAGGCTTACCGATTGGCGAGACGCCGGATGGCGCGGGCTTTGGCAAGATTGACAAACCCGCACTGCCCCCCTCGCGTGAGCGCGGGGCACAGGTGTTTGCTGCCAACTGCGCGGTCTGTCACGGCAAGGACGGGCTGGGCCAGACCGATGTAAACGGCAAGACGGTTTTCCCGCCGCTTTGGGGTCCGCATAGCTTCAATTGGGGGGCTGGCATGCACAAGGTCAGTTCGGCTGCGGCCTTTATCCAGCACAACATGCCGCTGTCGGAACCCGGCAAACTCAGCGCGCAAGAGGCGTGGGACGTGGCGACCTTTGTCGACAGCCACCCCCGGCCCAAGGACCCGCGCCAGACGGGGGCGATCACGCTGCAAGAGGCCGATAAGAAATGGCACAAAAGCAGCGAGGATTTTTACGGTGAAACGGTGGATGGCGTGGTTCTGGGCACCGGCTATCCCAAGCCCGCGCCCGCCGCGAACTAAGCCATTGCGCCAAATATGAAGCCGCGCCCGAGGGGACCCTTGGGCGCGGCTTTCTTTGTTCGATCAGCCCAGCATCCGCGCCGTCATCTCTGACAGGTCGCGGCTCAGCCCCTCGGTCTGCGCGATCCGCATTAATTGCGCGCGCATCAGCGATTGGCGCTGCAAATCATAGCGCGCCCAAGTCTCGAACGCGGTCGACATCCGCGCCGCCACCTGCGGGTTGAGCGGATCAAGCCGCAGCAACCAGTCGGCATAAAAGCGATAACCCTCACCGTCTTGACGATGAAACCCTGCGTGATTGGCCGAGAACCCAGCCATCAAAGATCTGAAACGATTGGGATTTTTCCAATCATAAAGCGGGTCTTGCACCAAGCTTTGCGCCCGCGACAGGGCCTGGTCTGGCTTGCTGGCGATGAGTTGGGTGTTGAACCATTTGTCCATCACCAAGCGGTCGCCCTGCCAACGCGCGCGGAACTGCGCCAGCGCCGCCTCGCCCACGCCCACGCCCACGCCCGCACTGACGCAAAGGCCCAAAGCGGCAAGGCTTTCGGTCATGTTATCGGCCGCGTCAAACAGGGTCCGCGCGCGTGCGCCACCGTCGATCCGGCTTAGCAGCGAAAGGGTCGCAAGACGCAAGCTGCGCCGCCCTGCCGGTTCGGGATCGGGGCGATAAGGGCCGGTAACGGCCATCGCCTCATACAGCTCGCTCAGCGCCGCCTCATGGGCCATGGCCAAAGCCTGCGCAAGCGTTTCGCGCGCCTGATAAATCGCCTCTGGGTCGGGCGATTTACCCGCCTCATGCAGCGCCTGCGCGATCTGATCTTGCGCAGGCAGATGCAAGCACAGCGCGCTAAAGGCCGGATCGGCGGCCCCATCCTTGAGCAGCGCCCCGATCGCGGCACTGTAGGACGGATCAACCGCCCCGCCCTGCGCCATCGCGACGACCGTCTGCAACGCCAAGCGCCCGCCCGCATCCCAACGGTTGAAAGGGTCGCTGTCATGGGCCAGTAAGAATGCCAGATCGGGTGCGGCCTCCGGCGCGAAATCTAGCTCGACGGGTGCAGAAAATCCACGCAGAATTGAGGGCACGGGTCGCTCTGCCAGCCCCTCGAAGACAAAGCTCTGGCGTGCCTCGGTCATCTCCAAAATCGTAGTTTCGATCAAATCCCTGCCCTGCGGCGAGAGCAATCCGACCGCAATCGGGATATGGCGCGGCGGCTTGTCGTCCTGACCGGGTGTCGGAACAGTTTTTTGTTCAAAATCAAGCGTGTATGTGCCGTTCTTAAAGCTATCCGTGATCGTCAGACGCGGGGTTCCTGCGTCCGTATACCAGCGCTTGAACTGGCGCAGATCGCGCCCCGAACTGTCCTCGAACACTTGCAGCCAATCTTCGATCGTGCAGGCCTGCCCATCATGGCGTTCGAAATACAGATCCAGCGCCGCGCGATAGCCTTCTTCCCCGACCAGATGGCGCAACATCCCCACAATCTCAGCGCCTTTTTCATAGACGGTTGCGGTGTAGAAATTATTGATTTCCTTATAATTATCGGGGCGTGGCGGATGGGCGAGCGGGCCGCGATCCTCACGGAACTGACGCGCGCGCAACGCCATCACATCTTCGATCCGCTTGACCGGGCCCAGCCGCATATCGGCGGTGAAATTTTGGTCGCGATAGACTGTCAGCCCCTCTTTGAGGCACAGCTGGAACCAATCCCGGCAGGTGATCCGGTTGCCTGTCCAGTTGTGGAAATACTCATGCGCGATGATGCCCTCAATACGCTCATAATCGCCATCGGTCGCCGTCTCGGGCGAGGCGAGAACCCATTTAGAGTTGAAAATGTTCAACCCCTTGTTCTCCATCGCGCCCATATTGAAGTCATCGACGGCGACAATGTTGAAAATGTCCAAGTCGTATTCGCGACCGTAGACCTGCTCGTCCCATGTCATCGAGCGCTTCAACGCCTCTAGCGCAAAGCCACAGCGGGTTTCATCCCCCGCCCGCACCCAGATATTGAGCGCAACCGCGCGCCCCGACATCGTGGTGAATGACCCCGAATGCGCCACCAGATCGCCCGCGACCAGTGCGAACAAATAGGCGGGTTTGGGCCAAGGATCGAGCCATTCGGCGCGCCCAGCCTCTTGCACGACCGGGTTGCCATTGGACAACAGCACCGGCCCCGCGCCCGAAACCGTCACATGAAAGCGCGCCATCACATCGGGGCGATCGGGATAATAGGTGATCTTGCGAAACCCCTCGGCCTCGCATTGCGTGCAATACATGCCCTTCGACATATAGAGCCCCTCAAGCGCGGTATTGGACGCGGGCGCGATCTCGACCTCAGTTTCCAACATAAAGGGTTGCGCGGGCAAGGCTGCGGCATGGATCACAAGGCCCGTGTCACTTTGGCTATATTCGGTGCGCGCCAGCACGCGGCCATCGACCGAAATCTTGCGCAGCACCAAGCCCTCGCCATCAAGTTCCAAGGGCGCGGCCGCACGCAACGGGCGCATCGAGATGCGCGCGCGCACCTGCGTCGCCTTGGGATCAAGTTGAAAATCAAGCCGCACCATTTCAAGGTCAAACGGGAAAGGCTGATACTCTGACAGCAGCTTTGTGACGGTGTTTTGAGACATGATCACCTCTGGGTCAAACCCGCGACTCGTGAATGTGCCCCATCAGTTAAAAGGCGACCTTGCATTTCACAACCAACAACGCGAACAAGAAACAGTTATCCTGCGCGTGCAGGCGCTGGTGCCACCGTGTCGCACGCTTATAAACGGGGTATCTTTGGCCAAGCTAGCGCGAAATAGTTCAAAAATCTATAAATTGGTCTAACTATTTTACCAATATTCGCAGTTGAAGCGGAAATTTTCTGGACTCTTGCGCCGTCGCGCCACATCTATGGCTTAAACATATCAGGAGGAGAGCATGGCTCAACGGGTAGAACGCGCCGGGCTGAAAGTCGCGGTCGAATTGGCGTCCTTCATCGAGGATCAGGCGCTCCCGGGCACCGGGGTTGAAACTCAGGCGTTTTGGGACGGTTTCTCGCAACTGCTGCACAGCTTGGCACCAAAGAATCGCGCGCTTTTGACAAAGCGCGAAGAAATCCAATCGCTTTTGGATGATTGGCACGCCCATCATCGCGCCAGCGGGTTTTCGTTCGACGCCTATAAGGCGTTTCTGATCGAGATCGGATATCTGCTGCCCGAAGGCCCGGATTTCACCATCGAAACCCCGGCGACCGACCCGGAGTTCGCCAGCGTTTGCGGCCCCCAGCTTGTCGTGCCGATCACCAATGCGCGCTATGCTTTGAATGCGGCCAATGCGCGCTGGGGCAGCCTTTACGATGCGCTTTATGGCACGGATGCCTTGGGTGATCTGCCTCAAGGCAAAGGCTATGACCCCGAGCGCGGGGGCCGTGTTGTGACCCGTGCCAAAGCGTTTCTCGACGAGGCCGCGCCGCTGGCAGGCGGCTCTTGGGCCGATGTGACCGCGCTGCGCGTCGAGAATGGCGTGTTTTTCGTCGAGAATGCGGTGGGCGAGACCGGGCTGGCCGATCCAGACCAGTTTGCCGGGTTTAACACCGATGCCGAGGGCGCGTTGTCGCAGGTTTTGCTCGCCCATAACGGGTTGCATATCTGTATCGTGCTGGACCCTGACACCGACGTTGGCCAATCCGATCCGGCCGATATCGCCGATGTGATCCTTGAGGCGGCGATCAGCTCGATCATGGATTGCGAAGACTCGGTGGCCTGTGTCGATGCCGAGGACAAGGTGCAGGCCTATGCCAACTGGTTGGGCCTGATGAAAGGCGATCTGCGCGAAGAGGTGCGCAAGGGCGATGAGACCTTCACCCGCCGTCTGGAGGGCGATTTGCGCTTTACCGGAGCGGGTGGTGAACCGGTCACGCTCAAGGGGCGCGCGCTGATGCTGGTGCGCAATGTCGGCCATTTGATGACCACCCCCGCGATCCTGACCCGCGACGGGGTCGAGGCCCCCGAAGGGCTGATGGATGCGATGCTCACGACGCTCTGCGCAATGCATGATCTGAAGAAAACCGAAGGGCCGCGCAACTCGATCACAAATTCGGTTTATGTTGTAAAACCTAAAATGCACGGGCCAGAAGAGGTCGAGTTCGCCTGCGAAATCTTCGATAATGTTGAAAAAGTGCTAGGTCTGCCCGCCCATACCGTCAAACTTGGCATCATGGACGAAGAACGGCGCACCTCGGTCAACCTCAAGGAATGTATCCGCGCGGCGCGCCATCGGGTGGCCTTCATCAATACCGGTTTCCTTGATCGCACGGGCGATGAAATTCACACCTCAATGCAGGCAGGTGCGATGCTGCGCAAAGGCGAGATGAAGGGGCAACCCTGGATCGAGGCCTATGAAGATCGCAATGTCGATATCGGGCTGGCTTGCGGGCTGGCCGGGCGGGCGCAGATCGGCAAGGGAATGTGGGCGATGCCCGACCGGATGGCCGATATGCTGGCGCAAAAGATCGCCCATCCGCTGGCGGGCGCAAATTGCGCCTGGGTGCCCAGCCCGACAGCGGCGACGCTGCATGCCACGCATTACCACAAGGTCGATGTGCCAAAGCGTCAGGCCGAGATCGTGGCGATGAACCGCCCTGCCCGTCTTGACGATCTGCTGACGATCCCGCTGGCGGCAGGCAAGAACTATTCCGAGGCCGAAATCACCGCCGAGATCGAAAACAACGCGCAAGGCATTCTGGGCTATGTCGTGCGCTGGATCGATCAGGGCGTGGGCTGTTCGAAAGTACCCGACATTCATGATGTCGGCTTGATGGAAGACCGCGCAACCTGCCGGATTTCAAGTCAAGCGATCGCGAATTGGCTCGAACATGGCGTGGTCAATGAGATCCAAGTGATGCAAGCGCTGCGCAAGATGGCCGCGATTGTGGACCGCCAGAACGCGGGCGATCCCAGCTACACGCCGATGGCGCCGGGCTATGACGGGTTCGCCTTTCAGGCCGCGTGCGATCTGTGTTTTCTAGGCACCGTTCAGCCCTCGGGCTATACCGAGCCGGTGCTGCATCAGCGCCGCGCCCAATTCAAGGAAGAGCAACTATGATCACCCTCAAACAAGCGCAAACGATGATCGATACGGCCCTACAAACCGGGGTCGATGCGGGCTGGAAGCCGCTCTCTGCGGTGGTGCTGGACGCGGGCGGGCATGTGCAGGCCTTTGCGCGCGACGATGGCGCGGCGCCGGGGCGGTTCGAGATTGCGCGCGCCAAGGCTTACGGCGCGGTGATGCTGGGCATGGGCGGCAAGGCGCAAATGGCGCGCGCCGAGGCGCAGGGCTATTTCATGGCCGCTGTGAACGGCATTTATGGCGGGCAGACCTGTCCTGTCCCCGGCGGCGTCTTGATCCGGGGCGAGGATGGCGCGGTGATCGGCGCGATGGGTGTCACGGGCGATACCTCGGATAATGACGCTGAGGCGGCTTTGGCCGGAATCGCTGCCGTAGGGTTGACGGGCGAAGCATAAGACGGGGCGCGCAGGTCAGGCAGAAAAGGGGCTCTGCCCCCGTCTCCGAATGGCGACAATCAAAGGATAGGAAGGGGGCCTTGCTTGGCCGTTGATTGTCGTTTCGGGACGCCTTGTTTCTAAGGGCTGCTCAATTTTGAAAGTCCGCCAGAACACTGGCGGGCTTTAACGATCCGTTGTGCGCAGTCAGCCGCGCGGGGCAGAGGCGATTGCCGATCATCTGTCCTTGTTATCCACTGCACTGGCTCTGTTGCACAAATCCGGTAGGGATTCATGTCGTGAATCCAGTGTGGTAGCTGATGGGCATGAGCAAACCGACAGCACCGACCTACAAGACAACGAATTGGACTGCCTATAATGAGG